>CALKWL010000268.1 GCA_938004235.1 uncultured Gammaproteobacteria bacterium | reverse complement strand
GACTGACAAAGAGTGCATGACGCTTTGGGTCAATGCAATCGTCTGGGATGCGACACCTAAGTAAATGCTGATTTATTCCATCCATGGAATAAATCAGCACGCTCATCGCGGTACACGCCCGCGATGGCTCCAACAAATCAAAGACTTACGTCTTTAATCGTGTTGGGGCATCCTGCCCCAAGCGGGAAACGCTGAATAAATCAGCGCTTCCCTAAAATCAACGTGCAAAACACAGCGCTCAACGCTCATCCGTTTCAGCAAAAGCCGCCCGCAGATAGCCTGCCATCGACAACAGGGTCAGAAGTGCCGCAGCGTACAGCAACACCAAGCCGATTTCGAAGGTCGGCAAGCCAAACAGAGGCTGGTAATACAGCAAAGCGAAGATCGCGCCTATTTGCAGGGTTGTTTTGAGTTTTCCCAACATCGACACCGCAACCTTGCCACGCGAGCCTACTTCAGCCATCCACTCACGCAGCGCGGAAATGGCAATTTCGCGTCCAATGATAATGATCGCCGGCAGAGCAAGAATGAAGTCACCGTGCTCGGACACCAGCATCACCAGAGCCGCCGCCACCAGCAATTTATCCGCCACCGGGTCGAGAAAGGCGCCAAAACGCGACTCCTGCTTGAGCTTGCGCGCAAGATAGCCATCGACAAAATCCGTCACGCCCGCCAAGGCAAAAATCAGTGCCGACAAGGGATACGCCCACGGATAAGGCAGGTAAAACACCACGATAAACAACGGAATCATGCCGATGCGCAGCCAGGTCAAAATGTTTGGCAAATTAAGAGTAGGCTGGTGAGACATAGAAAAATTAGCCATGAAAATGATCGTAAATTCGCTGCGCCAATGCTGCACTGATGCCCGGCACGCTGCAAATATCCTCCACGCCGGCGCGCTGCAAAGCCTGAAGACCGCCAAAGTGTTTAAGCAATTGTTGCCGCCGTTGGCTGCCAATGCCAGCAATACTTTCCAGTGACGAAGTTTCGCGCGTTTTGGCGCGCCGCGCACGGTGCCCGGTAATGGCAAAACGGTGCGCCTCGTCGCGCACCTGCTGAATCAGGTGAAAGCCAGGGGAATGCGGTGGCAGATTCAAAACCCGCGTGTCATGCCCGCGCTGCGAGGCCAGCAGCAGGGTTTCGTCCCCCGCCTTGCGTTCCACGCCCTTGGCCACGCCGACAATCATCACCGCATCACTCAGACCAAGCGACTGCAATACGTCCTGCGCACGCGCCACCTGCCCCGCCCCGCCATCAATCAGCAAAACCTCGGGCAAAACTCCATCTTCCTGCACCGCTCTGGCAAAACGTCGCTCCAGCGCTTGCTGCATGGCGGCGTAGTCATCGCCTGGCGTAATGCCTTCGATGTTATAACGCCGGTAAGCCGCCTTGAGCGCGCCCTCCACGCCGAATACCACGCAGGACGCCACCGTGGATTCTCCCAGAGTGTGGCTGATGTCAAAGCACTCGACGCGCTGGATTAAATGTTCAAAGCCAAGCGCACGGCTCAGCACTTCCATACGCGCCTGCTGGTTGCCGCGCGAGGCCAGACGCTGCCCCAAGGCCAGCTCGGCATTGTGCCGCGCCATGTCCACCCAGCGAGCACGCTCGCCACGCGGCGCGGACTGGATGCGGATGAGGTGACCGGCTGAGTCGCTCAGCGCCTGCTCCAGCAAGCGGCGATCGTGCGGCTCGTGGCTCAGCAAAAGCTCACGCGGAGCCTCATGTTCCAGATACATCTGGCCGATAAACGCCGCCAGGATCTCGGCCTCGTCGTATTCCTCGGTGTTTTTTGGAAAATAGGCGCGCCCCCCCAAATTGCGTCCGTCGCGGATGGTCAGCACCTCGACGCAGGCCACGCCGCCCGCCTGGGCGCAGGCCAGCACATCGACACTGCCGCCCTGTGTGCTGACGTACTGTTTTTCACTCACGGCGCGCAACTGACTGATGCGATCGCGCAGCATGGCCGCATCCTCGAAGGCCAGCGCCTCTGCCGCCTGCTCCATGCGCGCCACCAAGGCATGAATCACCTGCTGACTGCGCCCTTCCAGAAAGTCCTGTGCGTCCTTCACATCCTGCGCGTAATCAGCCTGCGAGATAAAACCGACGCAAGGCGCGGTGCAACGCTTGATCTGATACTGCATACATGGCCGCGAACGGTTCTGAAATTCATGATCGACGCAATCACGCAGGCAGAAAACCTTTTGCAAAAGGTTCAGGGTTTCCCTGACCGCCAGACTGCTGGGATAGGGACCGAAATAGCGCCCAGGCTGGCGGTGCGGGCCGCGGTGATACTCCAGGCGCGGGTAGGCGTGATGCGTGCCAAGGAAAATCTCGGGATAGCTTTTGTCATCGCGCATCAGCACGTTGTAACGCGGATGATGCTGTTTAATCAGATGATTTTCGAGCAGCAACGCCTCAGTCTCAGTATGCGTCGCAGTAAGCTGGATGTCGGCAATCCGGCTTACCAAAGCTGCCGTTTTGGGCGCCAGCCCGCTGCTGCGAAAATAGCTCGCCAGGCGTTTTTTCAGGTCTTTGGCCTTGCCGACGTAAAGAATCGTTCCGGCCTCATCCAGCATACGGTAAACCCCGGGCGTCTCCGGGGCGCGCGCCAAAAACGCTTTGGCATCAAAACCCGTGCTTTCAGTACTCGCGCTCATCCCATTCCGGGGCAGCCAGTTTCTGTGTCCAGGCGCTATAGGGCTTGCTTGCAAGCGCGACATTGTAATAGCGCGCGTCGTCGGTGACTTCGAGTCCCAGCCACGCCGGACGCACAAAACCTTCGTTCACGGCACTCAGCTCGATTTCGGCCACAATCAGACCCGCGTTATCGCCGTGAAATTCATCGACCTCCCACACATGCCCGCCCATGGGAATCAGATGGCGTGTTTTTTCCACGATGGAACCGCACAGCAGATCCAGCATTTCGTTGGCTTCAGCCAGCGGAATCGCGTATTCGTATTCATGCCGTTGGGCGCCCAAACGCACGCTCTTGACATTCAGCACGCCCTGCGCGCCTTCCACGCGCACCCGTACCGAAGCCTTAACGCCTTCCAGACCGGGAGTGATATAGCCCTGACGGTACAGGGTGCTTTGCGTCACCGCACCACGCCAGGCATCACTGTTCAACAAAAACTTACGCTCAATTTCTAATGCCATAATTAATCACCTCAATAAATGAGGGCATTATCACGCCAGTCTGGACAAAAAACACCTGCCACAGTGCCCGCAACCGTCAATAACGAATCAGAGCCGAGCCCCAGGTAAACCCGCCGCCGAAGGCCTCCAGCAACAGGCGGTCACCGCGCCGGATGCGTCCGTCACGCACCGCCGCATCCAGCGCCAGAGGCACCGAAGCCGCCGAGGTATTACCGTGCCTGGCTACGGTCAGCACCACGCGCTCCATGGGCAAACCGAGTTTTTTGGCCGTCGCCGCAATAATGCGCGTATTGGCCTGATGCGGCACCAACCAGTCGATGTCCGTCTTTTCCAGACCGGCAGCATCCAGGGTTTCATCCACAATACGCCCCAAGGTGTTGACCGCGACTTTGAACACCTCGTTGCCCTTCATCTGGATAAACACCCCGCCCTGGTTGCAGAGGTCACGATTTTTCGACACGCCGCAGGGCACGCTCAGCAATTCACTGTGCGCGCCATCGGCATGGAGATGCACCGACATGATGCCCGCCTCTTCCGAGGCTTCGAGCACCACGGCGCCGGCGCCATCGCCGAACAGCACGCAGGTGGTGCGATCGGTCCAATCAACAATCCGCGAAAGCGTTTCGGCGCCGATCACCAGAGCACGGCGCGTACCGCCCGCACGAATAAACTTCTCGGCCACGCCCAGCGCATACACAAAACCGGTGCATACCGCCTGCACATCAAACGCAGCGCAACCGTTCGCGCCCAGACGGTGCTGCAACAAACAGGCTGTACTCGGAAACACCAGATCCGGCGTGGTCGTCGCCACGATAATCAAATCAAGGTCTTTGCCCTCAATGCCCGCCGCCTCCAAGGCGCGCCGTGCGGCGTGTTCAGCCAGATCCACCGTCGTTTCGTTTTCACCCGCGATATGGCGCTGCTCAATACCCGTGCGCTCGCGGATCCAAGCGTCATCGGTTTCCACCATGCGCTCAAGATCAGCATTGGTGAGGATTTTTTCGGGCAGATAACCACCCGTGCCGGTAATACGTGCGTAGATCAAAACGGGTTACCTCTGCGCCAACAAGGCTTCAAGCTGACGATCAATACGATTGGGCACATCCTGCTCAACTTCGTGAATCGCGGTGTCAATCGCATAGCCAAACGAATAAGCATCGGCTCCGCCATGACTTTTAATCACAATCCCCTGCAACCCGAGCAGGCTCGCACCGTTATAGCGACGCGGATCAAAACGATGCTTCAGTGAATTCAAAACCGGCAGCGACACCAGCGCCGCCAACTTGGTGAACAGATTGCGCTTAAATTCTTCGCGCATCTGCCCGCTAATCATTTTGGCCACGCCCTCGCTCGCCTTGAGCGCCACGTTACCGACAAAGCCATCGCAAACCACCACGTCCGCCGCGCCTTTGTAAATATCGTCGCCTTCCACATAGCCGATGTAATTGATGGGACAGGCCTCCAGCAAACGCGCCGCCGCCTTGACGGTATCGTTGCCCTTGATGGCTTCGGCGCCGACATTCAACAGACCGACACGCGGATTTTGGTTTTGATCCACCGCCGAGGCCAGAACCGAACCCATGACAGCAAATTGCAGCAGATGTTCGGCGCTGCACTCCACATTCGCCCCCAGATCAAGCATATGCGTATGCCCGCTGCGGTTCGGAATCATGGCGCAGATCGCAGGGCGATCGATACCCGGCAGGGTTTTAAGCACAAATTTAGCCGTCGCCATCAGCGCGCCGGTATTGCCCGCACTCACACAGGCTTGCGCCACCCCATCGCGCACCAGGTTGATGGCCACACGCATGGAAGAATCCTTCTTGCCGCGCAAGGCCAGCGCGGGAGATTCATCCATCGCCACGACCTCGCTGGCATGATGAATGCGTAAACGCGCACCAGCCTCGACCTGGCGCGCTCCAAGGGCATCGCGCAGCATGTCCTCATGCCCCACGAGTATCAAATCCAATGCTGAATGTCGCTTCAATGCAGCCAGAGCCGCATCAAGCACAATACCGGGGGCAGCGTCGCCGCCCATCGCATCCAAAGCGAGCGTAATGGTCATGAAGCCACTCAACTGAAATCAAGGTAAAAAAAAAGCGGCACGATGTTGGCATCATCGTCACCGCCTGTCAGGTCGGGATGGTTCGCATCCGACGCGACACGACGTCAAGAGCATAACAGGCTGCTGAAATTTTCACTTCAGCAGCCTGTTATGGCGGGACATAGATGTCCCGCACGCAAATCAATCACACAAGTGATTGATTTGTCACTACCGAATCCGGGCGTGTACCGGATTCGGTAGGGCTGAAAAACTCATGAATGAGTTTTTCAGCCTCCTGTTAGCTCCAAACGCCGCCCCGCGCCTGCCTTGAGTTACTCTTGCTCAGTGGCCGTCTCAATGACCTTGCGACCGCGATAGAAACCGTCGGCGCTGACGTGATGGCGCAGATGCGCTTCACCGCTGGTACGCTCGATGGAAACAGTCGGCTTGGTCAGAAAATCGTGTGCGCGACGCATATCACGCTTGGAACGGCTCTTGCGGGTTTGTTGTACGGCCATGCTTCAAAACTCCAGAAATTCAAACAAAAAAATCAATGCGTGGATGGTTTGACCAGACCACGCAAGGCGGCGAAAGGATTTTCGACCACATCGGCATCTTCGTACTCGCGATGCGACGGCGCACAAAGATGCTCGTGTCGCGGCACAACCGGCAATGCCAATAAAATCTCATCTTCGATCAAATCTGCCAGCCACACTGGATTTTCATCCAGCACCAAAGGCTCGGTAGACTCCGGCAACTTGCCGATATCCTGCTCATGGTTGACCACGCCGAGCATCACCTCGGCATGAATCTCGACCGCTACCGGCTCAAGACAACGCTGACAGGTCAAATCCACCGTCGTATCCACCCGACCTTCAATCAGTCGATGACCGGCCTCATTGCGACCGAAGCTGAACACAAAACGCACCAGCGGGTCATTCAGCACGATACCGCCCAGACGCCCAGACGCTTGCGCGCCCTTGCCTGCCTCCTTTACGGAAAGCAAATCACTGATTCGAGCCTCACCCTCAAGCGTGACGCCCTTGCGAATCAGATTGGGAATATCCAGCGGCTGTTGCCATTGATCGAACATAATCTTGCAATTTTATTAACTTAACGCGATAACTGTCAAAGCATTTTACTCAGACAACACTCAATCATGTCTCAGCCCACGCTTATCCTGGCCTCGACCTCGCCTTATCGACGCGCCCTGCTGGAACGCTTGCACCTGCCATTTTGCACAATCAAACCCGGCACAGACGAAACATGCTTGCCCAATGAGCCCGCCGAAAACATGGTCTGCCG
The DNA here is from genome assembly GCA_938004235.1 of uncultured Gammaproteobacteria bacterium. GTDB lineage: Bacteria > Pseudomonadota > Gammaproteobacteria > Halothiobacillales > Halothiobacillaceae > Thiofaba. The sequence continues at coordinate 7,851 of CALKWL010000268.1, read as the reverse complement.
CCTGGCGCGCGAAAAAGCCCGCGCCGTCGCCCTGCAACACCCTGAAGCCTGGGTGATCGGCTCAGACCAGTGCGCCGTACTGGACGGGCAGATCCTTGGCAAGCCCGGCACGCACGAGCGCGCCTTCGCCCAGCTCAAAGCCGCTTCGGGCAAATCCGTGCTGTTTCATACCGGACTGTGCCTGATCCAGCTTGCCGGCGGCTTTGAGCGCCTGGTCAACGTACCGTTCAGCGTACACTTCCGCGAGCTCGATGATCGCGAGATTGAACGCTACCTGCAACGTGAGCAGCCCTATGACTGCGCGGGTAGCTTCAAGTCTGAAGGTCTGGGCGTCAGCCTGTTTCAATCCATGCAGGGCGACGACCCCAGCAGCCTGATTGGCCTGCCGCTGATTGCCCTGTGCGCCATGCTACGCGAAGCCGGGTTAGATCCGTTGGCTTGAGCCTTGCTCCCGCCGCATCACCACCAAAATCAACGCCGCCCCGGCCAACACCATGGCCGCGCTGATTAAAAAGCTCGCCAGCGAGCCGACATATTGCCAAATCAGGCCAGCCAGCCAAAAGCCCAGCACCCCGCCCGCACCGTAGCCAATTGACGACAACAGCGCCTGCCCGCGCCCTTGCGTGCCTTGGGTAAAGTGCTGGCGGATGAATTCCACGCTTACCGCGTGCGCCACGCCAAAGCTAAATGCGTGCAGCATTTGCGCCAGCACCAAGGCCAGCACGCTATCCGGCAGGCTTCCGATCATCACCCAGCGCAGAGAGGTCAACAACATGACCGTCAACATCAGCGGCAATACGCCAAAGCGGGGTAACAGCCGATGCACCAGCATAAAAATGCCGACCTCGGCCAGCACGCCCAGAGCCCACAACGCGCCAATCAGGGTATTGCTATGTCCATGCGCGTCCAGATACACGCTGTAGAACGCGTAATACGTCCCGTGACTCGCTTGCAGCAGCAGGCTGGCCGCGAGGAATAAATACACTTCCGGCCGCTTGAGTATCGGCCAAGCGCGGGGTCGTGGAGCAGAGACCGTTTTTTCATGTGCGGCCTGCGCATTCACCTCGGGCACGGCCAGCGCCATCAAAACCACCCACGCGAACATCCAAAGCAGCGCCCAGGGCAACACCCCCGCACCCAAGCCGTCCAGCAAAGGGCCAATACCGAACGCGGTAAGCACAAACCCCACCGAACCCCAGACGCGCACACGGGAATAACGCTGCGGCTGCCCCCCAAGATAATGCAGCGTCACCGCCTCAAACTGCGGCATGGCGGCATTCCAGGCCAGAGTAAACAGCAGCATGACCAGCGCCATGCCCCACACGCCCTGCGCCGCCCCCTGAAGCGCAAACACCAGCGCAAAGCCAAGCAGGCTCAGCAGACTGGCCAGGCGCACCCAGCGCATGGGCTGCCCGTAATGATCGGCCAGCCAGCCCACCACCGGCGGCCCTGCCAGCTTGGTCAGACCGAACAGCCCCATCAGAAAGCCGATGGACGCAGGGTCAAACCCCTCGTCTTTCAGATAAAGCGGCCAAAACGGAAGGAAGATGCCCAGCGCGGCAAAGTAGGCGAAGTAGTAGCCGGGTATCCGCCAGAGCAGCGGGGAGCCGCCGGCGCCGTTCACGTTCATGCCATGCGCAATCATCCCGGATTCTCCATTAGGCGGCCTGACGGCCTACGCGAGCCCTGGCGGACGCTTTTTGGCCGCTTTTCGTCCGTGCGTCTCGCCCATAGAGCCCACTATGAGCTCGTCGCCCGTCCAAAAATCGGCCAAAAATCGTCTCGCCATCATCTAGCCTCCTAATGAACAATCCGGGATCATCGAGTCGCGGACAGCGAAACCAGCGTTTCATCCCCTGCGATATTGCGCAGTTTCAAGCGCAAGGGCGGGCGTTCGAAGGCGATGCTGCCATCCCAGAACGCCTTGGTTTTTTGCCCGTTGAGCGTGACGTAGCCGTATTTGTCGATTTTCACTTCCGCATCAGCTTGCCATGGGCCTTGGCTGTTCGTGCAATCCAGACTCAGCCATTCAATCAGTTCCAGGCCATCATCCGACAGCTCGATCGGCCTGTGCGGTTTGGAACCCAGGGCGCGCTTCTGATTGTATTCGTCGATCTTTTGCCGCAGACGGTCGCTTGCAAAGCGGGTGATGCGCAAACGGTTTTGCTCCAGCGTCCACTCGATTTCATCCTCCAGCACAATCTCGTCCAGCAGGATTTTCAGATCGCGCAACTCGATCTCGATATGCGGCGGGCCGAAATTGCGCATGAAATCTTCCAGCGCATCACGGTCGTCAATATCCACAAAATAAACCACCACTTTCTTCGTGGTGTCCGGCAAATCCGGCATGGCCTCGTGAATCAGGCGATTCATCTGCACCGTATCCAGAAGCTTTGCGCCGTGATCGAGCAGATTGGGCAGATACACCGGAATCACCCCCAGGCGACTGTCCATCAACGCGCCCTCCCAGAAGCTGTCCAGCGCATCCTCGTTGCGCAGGCCGGGGATCATCGCCTTGAGCTTGTCCATGGTTTGCACCGGGTTGCGGAACAGGCTCACGCCATCCTGCACGTCCAGCACGGTGAAACTCGCGCCCGCCGCGCGCAGACGGTCGCGCGCAGTTTGCAGGCTGTTCACACCCACGTCCGCATGAATGAAACGCCGCCCCAGGTCATGCGCCACCTTGGCGGTCACGCCGCTGCCGCCGAAGAAATCGGCGACCATCATGCCCGCATGGGACGAGGCCTTGATTATGCGTTCAAGCAGGGCTTCGGGTTTTTGGGTTGCGTAATTAACCGACTCTAACGCCCCTCCAGCAACATATGAAATATCATTCCAAATATCACCAACCGGAACCCCAGGAACTTCATCAAGAAAAACAATTTTGCACCGCTTGGTAGGCTTTCCATTTTTTCCAAGCTTTATCCTTCCGTGACTATTTGGAACATCGGTTTGAACCGCGTTCCACAGTTCCTCCATTTTTTCCTTACTCGTTCTCCAACGAGCAACCGTTCCATGAAAGTCGAACGATGCCATTTTTTGTTGTGGGTCAAGCATGTTCTCGCACTTCCAGTAACGACCATCATCAAGCTTATTCCATTCTGAGTCTATATATTGCTGCGTGTAGCCAGTGTAGAGCTTATTAAAAGGATAAGAATCTGATTTTGTATAAAAAAATACGCTGTCTTTTGTCCTTACGAAATTTCCAACCGTATCATTATGTGATGAGGTTCTTGACCAAACAATTTCATTCCTGAAATTCTGCTCCCCAAAAACCTCATCCATCAAAACCTTGACGTAATGTCCGATATGCCAGTCCAGATGCACATAAATACTGGCGGTATCCGACATGACGCTTTTGATGGCCATGAGGTTTTCATACATCCAGCTTAAATAGTCTTCCTTGTTCCAGATGTCGCCGTACATCTTTTCTTCAAAGGCGCGCAGTTCATCAAATTCCAGCGCGGCTTCGGCCTCGGCCATCCGTTCGGCCAGGCGCGGATGTCGGCGCAGATAGACCTGCTTGGCATAGTCCGCGCCGCTGGCGAACGGCGGGTCGATATACACCAGGTCAAGCTCGATGCCCTGCGCCTTGAGGTGGGCGCAGGCGCTGACGCATTCGCCGCGAATCAGCAGGTTGTCGCCGCCCTCGCCCACCTGTTCCACGGTGTGCAATTCGTACAGCGGCATCCCCCGGCGGATGCGTTCGATCAGTTTGTCCCGGTCACGGTAACGCAAAACCGGACGCGCACGGCTGAGGTTGCCCAGAATGGCCTGTCCTTCCACGGTATCCGGCAGGTAGGGAATATAGGTTTTAGCCATGGTCAGATTCCTGCAAAAAACGTTTGAATCCTTGCGCTCAGGGCTTGCAGCCAGGCCGGATCGTTGTCCTGAATGAAAAGGTAATCAAAGCGGCGCGCGCCAAAGCGCTGGTTGTTGAAGGGAATGAAGTGTTCTTCGACAAACTGGCGGCGCTGTTTGAATTCGGTTTGTTCGGCAAAGCCTTCGCCCTTGGTTTCCACGATCAGCAGCTTGTGCAGTTCGCCATTCCGGCGCTGGATCAGCAGGAAGTCCGGGGTGTAGGCGCCCACGCGCCGCCAGCCTTGGGCGTGTTTCTGGTAGCACTGGATACGGAATTCGGTGAGATGGCGCTCGCCGTTGAAGTAAAGCTCCAGCCCATGCTCATGAAAAACGTGCAGTTTGAGCACCTGCTCCATGAAGTTTTTTTCAAACCCGCTCTGGCGAAAATCATAGGGCAGGTAGTGAAAGCTTTTGTCTTTGGCCTGTACGGTGGGGCTGTGGTCGTGGGCGGCGCGGAAGTCTTGCAGGCTCGGGGCGAGCGCTCCCATGCCTTGGGCGCTCAGGGTTTCCACGATCACGCGATGCGCTTCGATCAACTGGGCCTCATCCGCCTGCAAGGGTGCGCCGCTGGCATCCAGCGCGAGGATGCTCTTGCACTCCTCCGCGCCGGGGTAAAGCAGGGGGTGGGGCTCGATGGGCGCCAGCTTGTCATCCAGCAGCAGACGGGCGCTTTCTTCGATCAGTTCGTCAATCACATGCAGCGTGCGGCGGGCATGGAAGGCCAGGCGAATCCGGCGCTCGATGTCAGGCAGATCATGCGTGCCAGGTTGAAGTTTTTCATGCAGGGCTGAAAGATTCGCCCTGTACGGGGCAAGATCGCGCAGGCTGGGGGTGTTGAAACCGTCTTTGACGATGCGCGCAAGCCAGGCTGCAAAAGCGGGCTTGGTTTCTTCACGCACCTCATGGCGGATAAGGCTGTGCGCGTTGTCCAGACGGCGACTGGTGATTTCGGCCAGGTTTCGGCGGTATTGATCCGGCTGAATGTCGGCGATGCCTTGTGCGGGCACGGGCGGCTCTTCATGGGCGATGCTGGTTTGCAGACGCATCTGGTAGAAGCGCACGGCAGGCAGACGCAGATAGGCCATGCGCGAGGTGCGCGGGAGGCGGCTGTCCTGCTCCTGGGCGGCGCGGTTGATCTCGGCGATGCTGGTGTGCTGTTCGTCCTTGAGTTGCTTGTCCAGCGTTCTGGCGTTGTCTTCGTTCAGCCAGATCAGCGCGTTTTCCGTGCCGCCGTCCATCTGGCGCAGGCAGCGGCAGGCCGTTTGCAGCACCATATTGGGCGGACAGTCGCCCTTTTGCGCCAGGATGACGCCGGTCAGGCTGCGGCAGTCCCAGCCTTCCTTGCCGACTTGCACCAGAAGGATGATTTTCTTGCGCGACTGGGGGCTATCCAGCGCGGCGAATTCGGCCTCATTGACCTTGGGAAGCTTGTGTTTGGCATTGCCCCGGTGGAATTTGAGGATGTCATCCGCCGGGATACCCATGCGCAGAAGCTGGGGGTAAATCGCTTCTTCCAGGCGTTCGATGTTGCCGCAGTAAATGGCGAGTTTGGCGATAGCGCCATCGGCGTAGGATTGCTGGCCGTGGTTTTGCAGGAAGTCCCGCACGCCGCGTTCGACGATCTCGGTGGATGTCAGGCCACGCGCCTGCTCGACGCGGGGTTTTTTCAAAAAGCGGCGCACTGCCCGCACCAGCGGGTAGTAGAACACCGTGTTGCTGATTTGCGCCGATTTGTAATCCAGCGTTTCACTCAGGCGGATGGTTTCCGGCTTGCTCAGATATGGCGTGCCGGAAAACCCGAGCACGGCGGCGACCCCGCCGTTGCGGCTCCAGCGCCCAATGACCTGGCGCAGTTTGATTTCACTGGTGGCGGCATGGTGAACCTCGTCCACCATGATCTGCATGCGCGGCAGTTTGCCGAGGATATTGCGCAGTTCGTTGGCCTGCCTGTCCTTGTCGTCGTCATTGCGTTCGATCAGGTGTTGCTGGGCATCCATTTCCAGCCGGTCGAGGATGACCTTTTCGGCATTCACCACGAAGACCAGTCCGCCCTCCTCGGCATCGCGCAGCAGGCCATTGACCTTTTGCGCGTTGAGGTTACGGGTCTGGTTGCTTTTGGCCGCAGCCTTGCCCTGATCGAGGATTTCAAAATGCAGGAGCTTGCGGATCCGGGTTGCGTCAGGCTCAGGCACGATCCAGGCGGGGTCGAAATGGCGCAACGTGCGCAGGCTGGGCGTGAGCGAGCTTTTGAGCCCGGAGGGAATCAAGACCAGAAAATTGCGTGCGAAGGCGGGATTTTCGGGCTCCTGCTCCGAAAAATGCAGGTCAAGACACATGAAGGCCGCCATCAGCCAGGTCTTGCCCGCACCCATGGGCAGGCTGAACAGATAGTCGCTGTAGTCGATGTCGTAAAACAGGCTTTTAAGAATGGCCTGGGCATCAAGCTCGCCATGGCGCACCTTGATCGCTTGCTCCAAAGCGGGCATTCGAGCCTTGCCGTGGCTTAATGTCTGGCGGGCAAGGTCAAACAGGCCGCGCAAGGCGGCATCGGCATTCAGTGCATCACGCAGGGTTTGCGGAATGGCCAGCGCGTTGAGGTCGTCGTCAAGCGTGAAAAAACCTTCGGCAATCAGCCGCCACAGTGGCTTGCCCTGTCCGGCAATCTTGAGGAACAGGTAGGTTTCGATGGCTTCCAGCTGGGCATCGCGCAGCTTGCCCTGCCCGCGTGCATAATCCATGACCCCACGAATCGGGCATGTCGGCTGGGTCAGCCAGCGTTGCTTGCCCTGCTCGATGAGGGCGTCAAGCATGGGAGGGAATCACCGGCGTGACGCTTACGACGTCTGCGTTCTGTGCCCGGTGGCGCAGGGCGTGGTCCATCAGCACCAAGGCCATCATGGCCTCGGCGATGGGGGTGGCGCGGATGCCGACGCAGGGGTCATGGCGTCCCGTGGTGATGACCTCGGCGGGTTCGCCATGCAGGTTCACGCTCTGCCCCGGCAGGCGGATGCTGGAGGTGGGTTTGAGGGCGATGTGGGCGACCACGGTCTGGCCGCTGGAAATGCCACCCAGAATGCCGCCCGCGTGGTTGGACAAAAAGCCGTTCGGCGTGATTTCGTCGCGGTAATCAGTGCCGCGTGCCTCAACACAGGCAAATCCGTCGCCGATTTCCACGCCCTTGACCGCATTGATGCCCATCAGGGCATGGGCAATATCCGCATCCAGTCGATCAAACACCGGCTCGCCCCAACCCGGCGGCACACCTTCGGCCACTACGGTCAGGCGCGCACCAATCGAGTCGCCGGACTTGCGCAGTGCATCCATGAAGGTTTCCATCTCGGCGACCTTGTTCACATCCGGGCAGAAAAACGGGTTGCGCTCGACTTCATGCCAATCCACCTGTTCGATGCGAATCGGCCCAAGCTGGCTTAAATAACCGCGCACTTTGACCCCGTAACGCTCATTCAGCCATTTTTTGGCAATCGCCCCCGCCGCCACGCGCGCGGCGGTTTCTCGCGCACTGGAGCGCCCTCCGCCACGGTAATCACGCACGCCGTATTTTTGCTGATAGGTGTAATCGGCATGTCCGGGACGGAAGCTTTGCGCAATGTCGAAGTAATCCTTCGAACGCTGATCGGTGTTTTCGATCGAAAGCGCAATCGGCGTACCGGTGGTTTTGCCTTCAAACACGCCGGAGAGAATACGCACGCAATCATCCTCACGGCGCTGCGTAGTGTGGCGCGAGGTGCCCGGCTTGCGCCGATCCAGATCCGGCTGAATATCCGCTTCGCACAGGCTCATTCCCGGCGGACAGCCGTCCACGATGCAGCCAATCGCCGCACCATGACTTTCGCCGAAGGTAGTGACAGTAAACAGGGCGCCAAAGGTATTGCCAGACATAGCGTGTGATTCGTGTCGATAAAATGGAGCTGGATTCTATATCATCACGGGTCTGACATAGGGCTGAAAAACTCATCCATGAGTTTTTCA
>CALKWL010000267.1 GCA_938004235.1 uncultured Gammaproteobacteria bacterium | reverse complement strand
AGATTGACTGACGTGACTGGAGTTCAGACGTGTGCTCTTCCGATCTGACGCGGGGGCATATCAACGAACGTGCCCTTGCTTCTGATGCGTCGGACGCTGACTTCTCGGTGTCGATTCGACAGGGCGTACCAGGCATCCCCGCCAGCGAGGCACACCCATGAGGTTTCCGCAGGCTTTTCGTCTCTTGACATGGGCGGCCATTGCTCCTCTGCTCCTGGGAGGCTGCTCGATAGTGCGCGAATTCGGCCCAGCGGTTGAAGTTCATACGCTGACGGCCAGGGAAGCCATCGAACTCAAGCGCGGCGACATTCTGACACGAGGCAAGCTTAGCGATGCGACTGTGCAGACCATCAGGGTGTCAGCATTAGATGAGCAGGCTTGCGCAAAACCGGTCTCCCCGGCGTGTACCAAAGCCCTGGCTGCCGTGACGGGGGTTGCCACGGATAGACGGCTGGCTGCACTGTCCGAATTATGGCTGGCACAGGCCATGGAGCCTGGTCCCGAACAACAAGCCGCCTGGTTTGAGACGGCTCGTTATGCCTATGCCTACCTCTTCCACGGCGACCATACCCCGGGTGAGCGAGCCTTCGAGGACCGCCAGACACAAGTACGGGATTGGTATAACTATGCGGTCGAGCGTGCGGCCTCCGCGATGTTGGAGGTTCTGCATCAAATGCCTACGCAGTTGCCAGCGCACCCCCGCTGGGACATTGCAGGTTGGGAGCTTCAGCTGGATATGCGCGGTGAGCGCTTGCCGGGTAGTACGGCGGTGCCAGCCGAACTCTTACCAGCCTCGTCCCTGTCTTTCCGCGGAATGCGCAGTCTCTACCGGCGCGACGGCTTTGGAGCCGAACTGGTGGCCGTCATGCCGGATGACCCCTTGACGTCTGCCCCTACCAGCGAGGGTAGCTCATCAGCTAAACACGATCAGCAGCCACTACCCTGGAGCGAGATGTCCGCGCCGCCCATGACGATTCTTCTGCACCCTGATGGAGACGATCTGGACAGCGTGCTGCATACCCGTACCGCCCGTTTGACGGTGCATGATCCCTATGAGGAATCGGCTATCATGCTGCACGGCCAACGTGTGCCGCTGGCAGCCAATTTTACGGCCGGCTACGGCTTGTGGCTGGCCCGTGCCAACTTCAACCGCCAGTCTCTGCGCAGCCTGCTTGGGCGCGAGGGCGGCATCGACCGCCCGCACGTCTACCTGATGCAACCCTACGATCCGAACAGACGTATCATCGTCATGCTGCACGGACTAGCCAGCAGCCCGGAAGCCTGGGTGGAGCTCGCCAACGAAATCCTGGGCGATGAGACCCTGCGCCAGCATTACCAGATCTGGCAGGTCTACTATCCGACCAACATGCCGATTGCCTTAAACCACGCGGCGATTCGGAAGGCGCTGGAAGAGACGCTGGCTCATTTCGACCCTTCCGGCCAGGCACAGGCATCATCCGACCTGGTACTGATAGGGCATAGCATGGGCGGCGTTATCGCGCGGTTGATGGTGTCATCAACCGATCAGTCGCTAGTCCAGCTGGCCAGGGACCGCGGTCGGCTAACACCGAAGCAGATCGAGCGCATAGATCCGATGCTGCGTTTTGAACCTTTTCCGCACATCAGCCGCGCCATCTTCATCGCAGCGCCCCACCGGGGCACGTCAATCGCGGCAAAACCCCTGGGACGTTGGATGGCAAGTTTCATTCGACTTCCCGTTACGGTGCTTGAAGAGCTCGCCCAGACGCTGGTGCCCGATGCGGCGGCCAGCAGCCATGAAAGCCTAGGAAATATTCCGAACAGCGTCGACAACCTTGATGAAAATGATCCTTTCCTGGGCACGGCGGCGAACTTTCCCATCTCGGCTCAGGTGCGCTATCACTCGATACTGGCGCAGGCCAATGCCGACGTGCCGCTTGAGGATTCCGATGACGGCCTTGTGCCATACCGCAGCGCCCACCTTCCCGGTGCAGAATCTGAGAAAGTCATAATTTCGGGACACAGCGTGCAACAGAGCGCGGCTGCGGTACTGGAGATCCAGCGCATCCTCAAAGGCGACATGATCCAAGGAAAAAAGCGCCCTCACTCATCGGTACAGTAGCAGTACACTCATCCATTCTAGCCGCCCTCGACCAATTACGCTAACCTACTGTCACATAACTACTTTTAGACTATCTGGCTTACGGTAGATTACCCCTGATTTTACTGGGTTTGCAGCGTCATAATCCCTTGCTCCTGGCTTGAGTCCAGGTGGGATGGGAAGTCTCAGCCGCATTACCGCATCGTCCAAAAAGTCGATACACTGGGGCCCTGCGACCAGCTCAAGGAACGCCTGAATCAGGCCAGCGAAACCCAGCGCCAACTGGCCGGCGACAGGCTAAAGAGGAGATTACCGGACTTACATTAGTTGATGCTGTCATCACGTTCAGCATTTACTTAGCGCACGATGGCAAATCCAAACCGAATCTGAAAGCCCTGTTTTCGATTAAAGGTTTCGAGCGTTTCGCCATAGCCTTTAAAAGTCCTTACAAACAGATAACCGCCCGTTCGTTCGAAAATGCGTTTGCGGATCGGATACGACAGGTCAAGCTGAATGGTGGTTCTGCCATTGTCGCCGAGCCGAAATAAAGAAGAAATCAGCAGGCTCTCCTCAGTCCCTACTCGAAGCATCAAGTCAGAATAGCCCCGATAATCTGCAATATCGTCGTTTTCAGAGCCCTTAGCTAAATAACCGACAAGCTTCGGGGCAAGAGTCCATTGCTGGCCAAGTAGCGTGCGGCTCCACGCCGGCATCAGAAATACAGTATCGATGCTTCGAGACCGGTCTTCGTCCTGCCCATTTGAAGCATGCTCATAGCCTACCCTCAGCAATCTCGCACCAAACGGACTGGATTGTGAATCAAACTCCCAGAATAAGCTGGGCCTGTAAGTGGAGTCCTCGAACGGCGCGGACTCCTCACTCAGGTTCCAGAGAGAGGTCTGGGTGTAAGCAACGTGCAGATCTTCCAACCAACTTGCGCGCCTCACCACAAAACCGTCCTCTGCAAAAACACGGTACTTAAGGCTTAGCTGAAATTCCGCGGTTGTATCGTCATCCCTCCCTAAGGCGAAGAACATTGTAGTGGTCAACTAATTCCGGACACGGTTTTAAGTTTTTCTTCCGCCGCCAACGGACTGATACCGCCATTGGCTTGATGTGGCCGCTGGCGGTTGTAGTAATCCATCAAATACCGACCAATATCCATTTTGGCGACAAGCAGTGATGGGTAACCCGTTTCCGGGACCCATTCTGTTTTCAAACTGCGGAACAGCCTTTCCATCGGTGAGTTGTCCCAGCAATTTCCTCGCCGACTCATGCTTTGCTCCATGCGGTACCGCCAGAGCCGTTGGCGGAACTTCAAGCTCGTGTACTGACACCCTTGATCGGAATGGAACAAAATTCTTTCAGGTTGGCCTCGCCGGTTCCAGGCGTCATCCAGTGCTTTGATGACCAGACTTGCGTCGGCTGTCGTGGAGACCGCCCAGCCAACCACTTTGCGGGCATAAAGATCCAGAACAACGGCGAGATACGACCAGTGAGACCCTGTCCAAATGTAGGTGATATCACCACACCAGACATGGTTAGGCTCTGACACATCAAATTTGCGGTTCAGCTGGTTGGGTATGTTCACATGCTCAACGCTCGACTTCTTGTATTTATGGTGGCCTGGCTGCTTACACACCAAGCCGGATTCTTTCATCAGGCGGCGGACGAGATAGCGGCCGGCAACGATGCCTTCTGCTGCCAGATAGTCACAGATACCTCGGCTTCCCAGCGCGCCACGGCTTAGCTTGAAAGCACGGTTTACGTGGGCTTTAAGCTCAAGACGTTGCGGCTGGATACGGCGCTTTGCCTTACGGTACTCATAGTAACTGGAGCGTTTAATACCGAATGCCTGACAGACCAGATCAACAGGCTTTAACTCTCTCAAACGGTCTATCAGCGCATACGTTTGAACTCGTCTGACATTAAGAGAGCGGAGGTAGATTCAACCGGTCAGTGCAACATAATGCGCACTGGTAACTATCGGGGCTTTCAAAATGCCACAGCAAGTATCAAAGACCAGAGGGCTGACCCATCAGCAGAAACAAGAGCTATGGGCCCGATGGAAGAAAGGACAGTCGCTTAGCGAGATTGGCAGAGCCCTTGGGAAGCATGCTGGATCGATTACTGGAATGCTCGCCATACATGGCGGCATTGCCCCTCTGGGACGCTCCAGGTCAGCGAGGGTGCTTAGTAGCTCTGAGCGCGAAGAGATTTCAAGAGGCATCTCAGCGGGACTGACATTGACTCAGATTGCCGACTCGATGGGACGGTCTACATCAACCATCAGCCGAGAGGTCAGTCGGAACGGAGGAAGAAGTCGGTACAGGGCAAACGTGGCAGATCGGCGCGCTTGGACCCAATCAAAACGTCCGAAAAAATGCCTTCTCGCATTAAATGAGCCCCTCCGTGCAGCCGTTGCCGAAAGATCGGAAGAGCGTCGTGTAGGGAAAGAGTGTAGATGTCGCTGGTCGCCGACGCATTAAA
>CALKWL010000266.1 GCA_938004235.1 uncultured Gammaproteobacteria bacterium | reverse complement strand
GCAACTGCTGAGTTAAATGATGAACGAGCGCCAAGACGACCCCATCCCCCTCTCGGCGCTCCAGCATTGGGCGTACTGCCCGCGCCAGTGCGCTCTGATCCATCTCGAACAATACTTTGCCGACAATATCCACACTGCGCGCGGCCAAGCCGTGCATCAGCTGGTGGACGAACCGGGCTACGAAATCAAGGCTGGGGTGCGCGTCGAGCGCGCGCTGCCGCTGTGGTCAGATCGGCTCGGACTTATTGGCAAAGCTGACTTGGTTGAGTTTCACCCCGATGGCAGTATTTTTCCCGTCGAATTCAAACACGGTCCGCGTCGGGAAAAACACTACGACGACATCCAGCTCGCCGCCCAGGCCATGTGCCTTGAAGACATGCTGAACCGTCCCGTGCCGCAAGGCGCGATTTATCACGCCAGCAGCCGCAGGCGGCGTGTGGTGGACTTCACCCCGGCGCTACGCCAAAGCGTGATCGACACCGCCGAAGCTATCCGCGCCATGCTGGCTTCCGGCATCTTGCCGCCGCCGGTCGATGATGCACGCTGCCGCGAGTGTTCGCTGAAAGAAGCCTGCCAGCCGGAAGCCTTGGGCGAAAAGGCGCGCTTCAAGCAGCTGGTCGAGGAGTTGTTCAATGTGTAGACAAGAGCAGATGCGACATGCCTGCGACGGCGGCGAGCATCCGTTCAACGCTAAGCATTTCAACAGGGTTGATCTGCGCAATCCTCTCACCAAAGCGACTACGATCCAGCGCACGCATTTGTTCGGGCATGACGTAACAAGTCTTATACAGGCGTTCGCGTGCGGGAATTTCCACACGCAGCCCCGTCATCTGCAAAAACAGTTGGCTGGTCAGAGGCAGGCACAATACCGGGCTCATGCCTGTTTCAAGCAAAGCATCGTCAAGCATCACCAGTACCGGGCGTATCTTGCCCACCTCACCACCCACATTCGGGTTAAGTCGTGCGACCCAAATATCGCCGCGCTTCATTTCTGCCACCAGATATTGCCAAGCTCTTCCGGCCAAGGCTCGCCGGGTTTGCGGCCTTCGGCAATATCCAACGCCTCGTTATCCAATGGCAAAAATTCTTCAGCAATGGCAAGGCTCTCAGCCCGCGCCTCAGGATTCGTCGCCAAAAAACGTGCGGCTTTAACCATCTCCGCCATGCGCCGCTCATGTTCCTGTTCACGCAGGTATTTTTCCAGTGCCACGCGCGCCAGCTCAGAGCGGCTCACATGGCTCAAGGCGGCCTGTGCATTCAGCATCTCATCCAGTCCATCGGGCAATCTTAAGGTCAAGGTCGCCATGTCGCGCCCTCCATGCTATCAATCGTATTCAACAATGTAATACAAAAATGCACACCATTCAAAACACACTCTACGTCATGACACCGCAGTCCTACGCCCATCTGGACAACAACACGGTGCGTATCGAAGTCGAACGCGAAACGCGGCTGCGCGTGCCGCTGCATCATCTAGGCGGTCTGGTGTGTTTTGGCAATGTGTTGGTCTCGCCCGCCCTGATGCACCGTCTGGCCGACGAAGGCAAAAGTCTGGTTCTGCTTGACGAGCATGGACGCTTCAAAGCGCGGCTCGAAGGCGGCATCTCCGGCAACATTCTGCTGCGTCAGGCGCAATTTCGTCAGGCCGAACACCCCGCATCCACGCTGGACATCGCGCGCGCCATCGTCGCAGGCAAGCTCAAAAACAGCCGCAGCATCCTGCAACGAGCTGCGCGCGAAAACAGCGACCCGAACGAGGTCAAAATCCTCAGCCGTGCCGCCGACGACCTTGCTGCCTCGCTGCGTGCCATCCAGAGCGCAAGCACCCTGGATGCGTTGCGCGGCAGCGAAGGCGAGGCCGCGCGCAATTACTTCGCCGCATTAAACCTGGTGGTCAAACCCGCCATGCGTGATGTCTTTCAGCTCAACGGGCGCACGCGCCGCCCGCCGCTGGATCGCTTCAATGCACTCATCTCCTTCCTCTATGCGCTGTTGATGAACGATTGCCGCTCCGCGCTGGAAGCCGTCGGCCTCGACCCGCAACTGGGCTATCTGCACGCCGTACGACCGGGGCGCGCCGCGCTTGCGCTTGATCTGCAAGAAGAATTTCGCTCCATTCTGGCTGACCGCCTGGCGCTGACGCTGATTAACCGAGGCCAGCTCAAAGCCGATGATTTCGACGAACGCGAGGGCGGGGCGGTCATGCTCAATGACCGTGGACGGCGCAGCGTGCTCACCGCATGGCAAGAGCGCAAGCAGGAAGAATTGACCCATCCGCTGTTGGAACAAAAACTTCCACTGGCCTTGCTGCCGCTGGTGCAGGCGCGCTTGCTGGCACGCACCGTGCGCGGTGAAATGCAAACCTATCTACCCTTTTTGGCGAGGTAAAACCCGATGCTGGTGATCGTGACCTACGATGTATCCACCGAAACCTCGGCAGGACGCCGCCGACTGCGCCGTGTGGCCAAAATCTGCGAAGGCGTGGGGCAGCGCGTGCAAAAATCTGTTTTTGAGTGCAAGGTCAACGCCATGCAGTACGAAGAACTTGAGCGACGGCTGGTGAGCGAGATTGACGATGACGAAGATAATCTGCGCTTTTATCGCCTGACCGAACCTGCCGAATTGCACGTCAAACAGTACGGCAACTTCCGCTCGACGGACTTCGATGCGCCGTTGTTGGTCTAGCTGTCTGTCTATGGTCATTCATTGTTCCTACGCGGAAACAGCACTGCCATTAAGTTAAGGATTTTGGTTGGCGACTGGCATCAAGCCCCACATGATAAAGCGTGATTTACCCCCTCTCCCCTCGCGGGGAGAGCGTAGCGAGGGGGGCGAAGCCGTTGGGGAGAGGGGGAACGGCCTTATACGTGAAGCGAGTCTCGCCCGCGTCACCATCCTCTCCCGTCAAGGGATATGGGACTAAAACCCGGCGCGACAAGGGGCGATTCGCGCGAACCCCAAGCAACGGTCAAAATGCCGGGTGATTCGCGCTCGCCCTAACCCAATGATAAAAAACATAAAAATGAACCTGCCAAGTGCAAAAACACATCACGCCATTGTCAATGACACCCTTTTCGCGGGAAACTGCGCATGCCCGCTTTCAAAACCACAGGTTGCGAGAGTGGAGTATCGCCCGGAATAAACCCCGGGCGCGGATTGAAACAGGCTCGTTTCCATCACCGCCGCCACCGCCGCCGCCGTATCGCCCGGAATAAACCCCGGGCGCGGATTGAAACAAAAAAGACATAAGTCACCTCTTTAAGAGAAAGTGTATCGCCCGGAATAAACCCCGGGCGCGGATTGAAACAAATGGTTCACGCACTCGCGTAGCAATGCTTACCCGTATCGCCCGGAATAAACCCCGGGCGCGGATTGAAACGATGACGGCTGGCTGCAAGGCGCACGAAAAATTGGGGTATCGCCCGGAATAAACCCCGGGCGCGGATTGAAACGCGGCATAGATCGGAAGAGCACACGTCTGAACTCCAGTCACGGCAGTCAAAATCGTATGCC
>CALKWL010000265.1 GCA_938004235.1 uncultured Gammaproteobacteria bacterium | reverse complement strand
GAGCACCTGGGCGGCGACGAGGCCAAGCTGGAAAACGTGTTGATCTACTGGCAGCGGCAACTCGCCGATTTCATCTGGACGCAGATGCAGCAACACGTCTGGATCACCCCGACCGACTACGTCGGCAAGGTGACGCAGGGCTTCGACGTGCTCAAACCTGCCAGCTTCACCCTCGCCGCTGGCGAACATCCGCGCGATTTCCGGGCGCCGATTGCCGACAAACGCCTGGTGCGCCAGATGGTGTTCAAGGGCTTCAAGAAGTGCTGCTACCCCTACCAGAAGTTCCAGTCAGTGGATGGCGAGTGGCGTTTTGCCCAGTTGCTGGAAGACGACCCCGATGTCATCAAGTGGATGAAACCGGCACCGGGGCAGTTCCGCATCGAATACCGGAACGGACACAACTACGAACCGGATTTCGTCGTCGAAACTGCCAACGCCTGCCTGCTCGTCGAACCCAAGCGGGCCGACCAGATGGATCAGGATGAAGTTCAGGCCAAGGCACGCGCCGCTGTGCGTTGGTGCGGCTATGCAACTCAGCACGCGTCGGAAAAGGGCGGCAAGCCTTGGTACTATCTGTTGGTTCCAGATGAGGGCATCCAACTTGGACGCAGCCTGCTTGCCTTACGAAATGAGTTTATGGTGGCGCCCAAGTAGTATCTCGATTTTTGCTTTGTAGCAAAACACACAATCAAACTTCGAGGCTCTGTGGTCTTCATCACAGCCAAGCCCGTAAATTTTTAAACTAAATCCTTATAAAACAATGATCTGAACAAGCAGATCCACCTTGGCACAAAGCTTGATAGGTAAGTCTCAACTTCCCTATCAAACGAGGATACGCCGGTGGAACTTCCTGTCCTGTCTCCTGCCGAGCCCGCTGCCAAAAGCGGTTGCAGCTCCAGCTCCTGCGGCTCTTCGAACGATCAGATGACCGGTCTGCCGGCGCATATCCTGGCCAAGGTGCAAGATCATCCCTGCTACTCCGAAGACGCTCACCACTATTTTGCGCGGATGCACGTCGCGGTGGCTCCGGCCTGCAACATCCAGTGCCATTACTGCAACCGCAAGTACGACTGCGCCAACGAGTCGCGTCCCGGCGTGGTTTCCGAGCTGTTGACCCCAGTGCAGGCGGTGAAGAAGACCATCGCGGTGGCCGCCAATATCCCGCAGATGAGCGTGCTCGGCATCGCCGGCCCCGGTGATCCGCTGGCCAATCCGGAGCGCACCTTCGAGACCTTCCGCATGCTTTCCGAGCAGGCGCCGGACATCAAGCTGTGCGTGTCCACCAACGGGCTCAGTCTGCCGGACTGCGTGGATGAGCTGGCCAAGCACAATATCGACCACGTCACCATCACCATCAACTGCGTTGATCCGGAAGTGGGCGAGAAGATTTATCCGTGGATTTTCTGGCAGAACCGCCGCATCAAGGGGCGTGAGGCCGCTGAGATTCTGATCGAACGTCAGCAGCTTGGTCTTTCGATGTTGATCGAGCGCGGCATTCTGGTGAAGGTCAATTCGGTAATGATTCCGGGCGTGAATGACCAGCATCTGGCTGAAGTGTCCAGGGTGGTCAAGTCCAAGGGCGCGTTCCTGCACAACGTGATGCCGCTGATTTCCGAGCCGGAGCATGGCACCTTCTACGGCCTGACCGGCCAGCGCGGGCCGACGCAGGATGAGCTGAACGATTTGCAGGACGCCTGCTCCGGCGACATGAACATGATGCGTCACTGCCGTCAGTGCCGCGCTGATGCGGTGGGCTTGCTGGGCGAGGATCGTGGCGAGGAGTTCACGCTCGACAAGATCGAAAACATGGAGATCGACTACGCGGCGGCGATGGTGGTGCGTGCCGAACTGCGTGCCGATGTGATCGCCGAGCTGGAAAGCAAGCGCGCGGCCAAAGCGGCCAAGCAGAATGTGGTGTCCTTGGTGAGCCTGAGCAGCGCCCCGGCCTTGCGCCCGGTGAAGATGGCGGTGGCCACGGCGGGTGGCGGGGTGATTAACCAGCACTTTGGTCATGCCAAGGAGTTCCTGGTGTATGAAGCCTCCGCACAGGGCGTGCGTTTCCTCAGTCACCGCAAGGCGGACCAGTATTGCGCCGGGGATACAAGCTGCGGCGACGGCGAGTCGGTATTGGGCATGACGATCAAGGCACTGGAAGGCTGTGAAGTGGTGCTGTGTTCCAAGATCGGTTTCGAGCCCTGGGGCATGTTGGAAACGGCAGGCATCCAGCCGAATGGCGAGCACGCCATGGAGCCGATTGAAGACGCGATTGCCGCCGTATACGCCGAAATGCAGGCGGCGGGCAAGCTGCTTGTGCAGCCTGCGCATCAGCTCAAGTCAGCCTGAGGAGGAACGCAGCATGGCACTGATTATTAATGAGTTGTGTGTGAATTGCTTTGCTTGCGAGCCGCTGTGCCCAAACAAGGCAATTTACGAGGCCAAGCCGCATTTTCTGATTAACCCCGACTTGTGTACCGAATGTCTGGGCGATCATGATGCGCCGCAATGTGCCGAGATTTGTCCGATTGAATGCGCGATTGAGGATGAGTTTGGCGATCCGCTGAATCCTCCGGGTTCGCTGACGGGCATTCCTTTGCAGATGCTTCAGGCGGAAGTGGAAGCCTCGGTGCGGGCACGCACATGAGTACCGTGCTGTTTTACGAAAAGCCAGGCTGTGTGACCAATGCCATGCAGAAAACCTTATTGCGCACGGCGGGTTTGCACGTCGTTGAGCGCAACCTGTTGCGTGAACAATGGAGCGCTGAGCGCTTGCGCGGTTTTTTTTCCGGAATGCCGGTGCGCGAGTGGTTCAATCCCGCGGCACCAAGTATCCGCGAGGGACGGATTCGCCCGGAAACCATGAGCGAAGCGCAGGCGCTGGCATCTATGTTGGCTGAACCCCTGCTGATTCGCCGTCCGCTGATCGAAGTGGACGAGCATCGTTTTGCCGGGTTTGACCCCGATACTCTGGCGCAATCGCTGGGCGGCGACTGGCCTTCCGCGGCGCGAGTGAAGGAGTGTATGCGGCATGACGACAGTCCCTGTCCGTTACCGAGCAAGGGGAACTGAAGATGGGCGGCCAGCGGGCGGGTGTGGTTGATAACCAGGCGTTGTGCATTGCGCCCGGTATTCACTGGCTGGGGGCGCTCGACCCCGCTATGCGCCAGTTCGATATCATTCTCAAGACCGCCAATGGCACGACCTACAATGCCTATTGCGTGCGCGGCAGTGCAGGTGTGGCGATTATCGACACGGTGAAAGAGGGTTTTTCCGCCGGGTTTTTCACCCGCCTGGAAAGCGTGGCGCGCTATGACGAAATTCGCGCCGTGGTGCTCAATCATCTCGAACCCGACCACTCCGGCGCCTTGCCGGAGTTGATGCGCCGCGCGCCGCAGGCGCAGCTTTACATTTCGCCCAAGGCCATGCCGACGCTGCGCGGCGTGCTCAAGGGCGATCTCGACCCGCAACGCATTCTCACCACGCTCGACGCGGACGGCGCATCGCGCGTCATCGACCTGGGCGAGCGCAGCCTGCGCTTTCTGCAAACCCCCTACCTGCACTGGCCGGACACGCAATGCACCTGGCTGGCGGAAGACGGCATCCTGTTTTCCGGCGACGTGTTCGGCTGCCACTTCTGCGACGAGCGCCTGTTCAACGACAAGGTCGGCGACTTCCGCTTTTCGTTCGATTACTACTACCAGCACATCATGCGTCCCTTCCGCGAGTACGTGCTTCAGGCGCTGGAGCTGATCGAGCCGCTGCCGCTGCGTCTGATCGCCCCGGCGCATGGCCCGGTGTTGCGCGAATCGCCGGGTGATTATGTGCGCCGCTATCGCCAGCTGGCCACGCCGCTGCTGCACCGCGAGGCGGGCGACGAAAAAACCCTGCTGATTTTTTATGTCTCGGCCTACGGCGCCACCGAGCGCATGGCGCAGGCGTTGCGCGAAGGCGCGGAAACCATCGAGGGCGTGCGCGTTTCGCTTTTCGACATTGCCGGTGGCGAAGTTGCACCCTTTGTCGATCTGATCGAAGAAGCCGACGGCCTGGCCTTCGGTTCGCCGACCCTCAACGGCGATGCGGTGAAGCCCATCTGGGATTTGCTCTCCTCGCTCACCCTGGTGAATGTCAAAAACAAGCTGGGCGCGGCCTTCGGTTCGTATGGCTGGAGCGGCGAAGCCATCGGCCTGATCGAAGACCGCCTGCGAGGTCTCAAGCTGCGCGTGCCGCTCAAGGGTGTGCGTCTGAAACTTTTACCCACGGCGGACGAATTGGTGGCATGTCGCGATTTTGGCCGCGACTTCGCCCTGCATTTGTGCGGACGTGCGGAAAAGCGCGTATTCGATATGTCTGAACTTAACTGATTTTTCTAGGAAATAACTCATGCCCAAGGCCAACGTCACGTTTGAAGATATCGGCATCACCGTCACCGTGCCCGCCGGAACCCGTCTGATCGAGGTTTCGGAAAAAGTCGGCGCGGGGATCATCTACGGCTGCCGCGAAGGCGAGTGCGGCAGCTGCCAGATGCGCATCGTCAGCGGCGGCGAAAACCTCGCCGCGCCCTCGGTGCTGGAGGACAAGGTTCTGAAAGAAAACATGGCGGGGCGAGCCACGCGGCTGGCCTGCCAGGCCCAGGTTCTAGGCGGGGAGATTGTGGTGCGACCCGCCTGACACGACACAAAACCAGCACCACACTACACAGAGAGGAGCAGTCAACATGGCCGATATCACTTTCACCAGCCCGATGCACAAGGACAAAACCGTGTACGCCACGGCGGGCAGCCACAAACGAACCATCCTGCAACTGGCCAAGGAGAATCACGTACCGATCGATTTCGGTTGCGAGAACGGCGAATGCGGCACCTGCCTGGTCAAGGTCATGTCCGTGGATCGCAAGGAGCGCATGGGCGGCCCACTGACCGAACGCGAGGTCAAGGTGCTCAAGGAAATGGGGCACATCACCCAGGCGGAAATCGACCAGATGTACGTCGACGACATTCCGCCGACCGAGTGGCGTCTGGCTTGCCAGATGGTGCTGCGCGACGAGGATATCGTCGTCGAGTACCCAAGCCGCTGATCCGTCAGGACGCCGCCCGTGATAACGCACAATACCCCCGGCATGAACGAGAACGTTGCGCTTCAGCGGCACACGCGCGAGGATTTGGCCTCGCGGCGCGAAGCCCTGTTGCGGAATATTCTGGCTCACGCGCCGCGCCGCGACCTGGCGGGCGGAAACGATGGTCTGCTGGCGAAAATGCTTGCCAGC
The DNA here is from genome assembly GCA_938004235.1 of uncultured Gammaproteobacteria bacterium. Lineage (GTDB taxonomy): Bacteria > Pseudomonadota > Gammaproteobacteria > Halothiobacillales > Halothiobacillaceae > Thiofaba. The sequence goes on along the minus strand of CALKWL010000265.1, from coordinate 2,812 downwards.
GCTGCACTCGGGCTGGGAGCGCTGCCAAGTGATCTTGGTTTGGGGGTTGAGGGTCTATCGCGCCTTCTTGAACGCCACTATCCCGGGCTGCGCTGGAGTTTGGAAAATGACGCGCGCCATGCCGAACGCTTTCCCGAGCGGGAAGAGCTGGTCGCGCTGCTGCTGGAGCATGTCGATACACCATGCGTCGAAACCGTCGACATGGCGCGTATCGTCGCCGCCGCCTGCATGGGCGGCAATCATTTGTGGGAGGATCTTGGCCTGTGGAAGCGGGCGGATCTGACCGAACTCATGGCGCGCAATTTTCCTGTGTTGGCGGCAAAGAATGACCGCGACATGAAGTGGAAAAAATTTCTCTACAAACAGCTCTGCCAGCGTGAAGGCATATACATCTGCCGTGCGCCCAGTTGCGAGGTTTGCGCCGATTACGCCAAGTGCTTCGGGCCTGAGGAATGAGCCCGCCTGCCGAGCCTGAGCGTCTGGCTAGCCGGGCGCGTGCCTCGTATCTTGGGCTGGCTTTGGGCGACGCGCTGGGTGCCACCGTCGAGTTCATGACCCCGGAGGAGATTCGCGCGACCCATGGCATCCACCAAAAAATTGTTGGCGGCGGCTGGCTGCGCCTCAAGCTGGGGCAGGTGACCGATGACACCACCATGGCGCTGGCACTGGGCGAGGCCATTCTGGGTGCGGGCGGACGGGTGGAGGCGCAGGCCGTTGCACAGGCGTTTGATGCCTGGATGCGCGCCAAGCCGGTGGACATCGGCAACACCGTGCGCCGCGGGCTGCTGCATTATCGGCATAGCGGCCAGACGCAGGTTCCACTCGATGAGCATGCGGCGGGCAATGGCGCGCTGATGCGCATGCTGCCCGCCGTGCTCGCCACCCTGAACGAAGACGAAACGGAGATGCAGCGTGCCTGCCTGGTGCAGGCACACATCACCCATCACAATCCGTTATCCGATGCCGCCATACTTTGTGTGGCACGCATGCTGCGCCGCGCCCTCGCCGGAGAGGATTTGCCCGGCCTGTACGCCGCCGAGGTGCTACCGTTTTTGCAGGCGCATCCCGTCTTTGTCGCACGTAAACGCGAGGAAAACCCGTCCGGCTACGTGGTCGATACGATGCGCGCCGTGTTGCAGGCCCTGTTCGACAACCACGACTTTGAAACCACCCTGATCGACGTAGTCAATCGCGGCGGCGACGCCGACACCACAGGAGCCATCACCGGCATGATTGCCGGTGCACTGTATGGTGAAGCCGCCTTGCCTGCCCGCTGGCTGCGCGCGCTTGATCCTGGCGTGCGCGAGCGGTGTGTAAAGCAAGCGGAGGGATTGGTTAGAGCTGACACATAACCTGGAATTTTCAATCGAGTCTGACACCATGCCATTTCAATCTAACGTCTGACATAACCGGAGCCAGCGGCTTTATCGCTGGCATCCGTGTTGATGGATGGGTTGAGCCTCTTGGCGACTTGGCGACGGAGTGGACAATTAACATTTTTCAATGTACAGTAATGCGTACATATTAGGAGAGCCGCCATGGATGCAATGACCTACACAACTCTTCGCGCCAACCTCGCCAGCACGATGGATCGGGTTTGCAACGACCACGAAGCTTTGATCATTACTCGCAACGGCGAGCAAGCCGTAGTGATGCTTTCGCTCGAAGATTTCAAAGCGCTGGAGGAAACCGCTTATCTCTTGCGCACACCCGCCAACGCCAAGCGCCTTCTTTCGGCAGCCGCGCAATTGAACGCTGGCAAAGGCGTTGAGCGGAAGCTGGAAAAATGAAACTGGTTTTCGCGGACGAGGCATGGGACGATTACCTCTACTGGCAAAAGCAAGACAAACGCATGGTTGAGCGGATTAACAAGCTGATTCGTGAAACCCAACGTGAACCATTCTCCGGCGTAGGAAAGCCGGAAGCACTGAAGCACGCGCTATCAGGCTTTTGGTCTCGTCGCATAACAGATGAGCACCGCATGGTTTATCGTGTTGAGGGTGATGCTCTGCTGATTGCTCAGTTGCGTTTTCATTACTGATACGCTCAACGTTGAGCTTGAGCCGGATTTTCGGCGGAGCGTCCCTCTCGAAGCGATTGTTAGGCTGTTGCCTCACAGGGCTACCTTCATTTTGCGACCGCCAGCAATAGAAAAGCCTTCACGTTCATAAAAAGCCAACGTTTTATCAAACTGTGGTAGCGGTGGTGTCGTGACTTCTAGACGCTTCCATCCTCGCAATACGGCGAACGATTTTGCTTGAGATACGAGACGGTTCCCGACGTTGTTTGAGCGGTATTCAGGGCGAACATACAGTTCTGGTATGGTTCCAAAGGAGCCTTCAGCGTAAAGGGCGTGGCTTTCATACAGTGCGAGAAACCCGACTAGTTTTTTGCCTTCATCACGTGCGACAAATACGAAGTATTTTTCACGGTCGATAAAGTCCCTGACTCTGTCAGAGGTTTCTTCCAGATCGAAGTTGAATGTTTGAACACCGATTGTGCTCATGATTTCATTCAGCAATTCACCCACCATTACGGCAATTTCATGGGAATCACCAGAGGTTGCAGTTTCGATAGTTATGTTTACGCTCATGTCGCATCCCAGACGATTGCATTGACCCAAAGCGTCATGCACTCTTTGTCAGTCGGGCGATGTTCGCCCAGTTGATCGAAGACATCAAGAAGGGCTTGCAATGAACATACGCTTACACAAGAACGCCACCACCACCCCAGCGCGTCGTGCATATATCCAGGCCACGGACAAACCCGTACGCATGCTTGCCGAGGAACTCGGTGTGTCCGAAGACACCGT
>CALKWL010000264.1 GCA_938004235.1 uncultured Gammaproteobacteria bacterium | reverse complement strand
ATGAGCACCCTGAGTGCTTTGTCAAAAAACCGCGCAATCTTCCGGTACGCGACACTTAGGTATTTTTTACAGGCGGGTTTTGTGGCATCACTGATTTAACCTGATTGGGGCGAGTGTCATGAGCAAGGCGAAAAAAGCGGTTACGGATGAAGTTGGCGAGGTTTGGCACAACCTGGATGTCGATGCAGTTGTAAAGCATCTACAGACCGACCCAAAAACAGGGCTGAGCGCGGATGATGCCGCACAGCGCCTGCAAAAATTCGGCCTGAATCGCCTGCCCGAGGGCAAGAAACAAAGCGCGTGGATGCGCTTTCTGCTCCAGTTTAACAACGTGCTCGTCTATGTTTTGCTCGCGGCGGGGTTTGTCAAGCTGATGGTCGGTCTGTGGCTGGATGCCGGCATCATTCTTGGCGTGGTCGTGCTTAATTCGTTGCTCGGGTTCATTCAGGAGGGCAAGGCCGAGAAAGCGCTGGACTCGATTCGTAACATGCTTTCCGCCGAGGCCAGAGCCGTGCGAGGGGGCGTGACGCGCATGATTCCCGCCGAAGAGCTGGTGCTGGGTGATGTGGTGCTGCTTGAGTCGGGCGACAAGATTCCGGCGGATCTGCGCCTGGTCGAGGTCAAGAACCTGCGCACCGAAGAAGCCACACTGACGGGTGAGTCGGTGCCTATCGACAAGTCAACCGAGCCTGTTTCCAGCAAGGCGGTGATTGGTGATCGCAAAAACATGGCATTTTCGGGCACGCTGGTGTCCTCCGGGCGTGGTGCGGGTGTGGTGGTCGCCACCGGTGCGGAAACCGAGCTGGGGCGCATCAACCAGATGATGGCGTCGGTAAGCGCGCTTGAAACGCCCCTTTTGCGCCAGATCAAGACCTTTGGCTACACCATTACAGTGGTGATTCTGCTGTTGTGTGTTGTGGTGTTTGCCTACGGTCGCTGGGTGATGGGGATGGAGTTCATCGCCATCTTCCAGGCGGTGGTGAGTATAGCGGTGTCGGTGATTCCGGAAGGTCTGCCTGCGCTGATTACGGTTACGCTCGCCATCGGCGTGCAGCGCATGGCGGCGCGCAATGCCATTATTCGTCGCTTGCCTGCGGTGGAAACGCTAGGCTCGGTGTCGCGCATCTGCTCCGACAAGACGGGCACGCTGACCCTGATGGAAATGACGGTGATGTCGGCGGTCACTGCCCAGGAAAGCTTCACGGTCACAGGCAATGGTTATGCGCCTGAAGGTCAGGTCTTGCGCGACGGTCAGCCCGTCTTGCCAGGTGAAGAGCCTGTGCTGGGCTTGATGGCGCAGGTGTCCATGCTCTGCAACGATGCCGAGGTCATGCAACAGGATGGCGTGTGGGTTGTGCAAGGCGACCCGACCGAGGGGGCGTTGTATCCGTTTGGCAACAAGCTTGGGTTGCAGCGCGCGCGGGCACAGGCTGACTATCCGCGCATCGACATGATTCCGTTCGAGTCTGAACACAAGTTCATGGCCACCTTGCACAGCACGTCCGACGGCAGGCAGATTCTGCTGGTGAAGGGCGCGCCAGAAGTCATTCTGGAGCATTGTGACCGTCAGGCAGTGGACGGGCAGGCTGCCGAGGCGCTGAATCGTGACTATTTCCTGCACGCAGCGGATACGCTGGCGGCCAAGGGCGAGCGCGTGCTGGCCATGGCCTGGCTGGAGGTTCCCGATGTTCTGGCCGGAAGCCTGAGTGCCGAGACCCTGCCCGGAAACCTGATTCTCATTGGCTTGATCGGCTTGCTCGATCCGCCGCGTCAGGAGGCCATCGAGGCGGTCAGGCAATGCCATGCCGGGGGTATTCGTGTGACCATGATTACCGGCGATCACCGCATTACTGCGGCCGCCGTGGCCAAGATGCTGGGCATCGGGGATGGCAAAACCGCTGTTACCGGGCATGAAATCGAGGAGATGGATACCGCGACCCTGCGCGAAAAAGTGCGTGATGTCGATGTGTTTGCCCGCGCCAGTCCAGAGCACAAGTTGCGTCTGGTGAAAGCCATTCAGGCCAATGGACAGATTGTGGCCATGACTGGTGACGGTGTGAATGATGCGCCTTCGCTGAAAAAGGCCGACATTGGTGTGGCCATGGGCATCAAGGGCACCGAGGTCACCAAGGAAGCCGCCGACATGGTGCTGGCGGACGACAATTTCGCCTCGATTACGGCGGCGGTCAAGGAAGGACGCACGGTGTACAACAACATCGAAAAGGCCATGCTGTTCATGATGCCGACCAATGTAGCGCAGGCCTCCGTGATCCTGACGGCCATCGTGCTGGGGTTTGCGGCGCCGATTACCGCGCCACAGATTCTGTGGGTGAACATGGTGACTTCGGTCGCGCTGGGCTTGGTGATTGCCTTTGAATCGCATGAAGCGAACGTGATGCAGCGCAAGCCGCGCGCGACGGGGCGCGGCATTCTGGATGCCTTCGGCGTATGGCGAATTGTGTTTGTCGGGCTGGCGCTGTTGGCGTTGACGCTGTGGGCGTTCTTCTGGATGAAGTCCATTGACGCTTCCGACGCCATGGCGCGTGCCGTGGCGGTCAACGCACTGGTGCTGGGGCAGATCCTCTACCTCATCAACAGCCGCTTCAAGTTCGATTCGTCGCTGACGCCCAGGGCAGTGATGGGCAACCCCTATCTGCCGCTGGGAATAGGCGCGGTGCTGGTGTTGCAACTGCTGTTTACCTACGCGCCGCCACTCCAGGCGCTGTTTGATACGGCGGCGATCCCGCTGTGGGTGTGGCCGCCCTTGCTGCTGGCCGGCGCGGTGTTTTTCCTTGTGGTTGAACTGGAAAAGTTCATTATCCGCAAATTGCTCAACAATGCGCGAGGCTGAAACCCGGACTTCGTGCAGTGTGTTGGTGTCGGGTTCTTGGCATTTTTTCGCAGGAGTGTCTTATGCGTTTAGTCATGCGCCGATGGCTTGCCATCATGTTTGTAACCCTTCTGGCATGGCACGCGCCCTTGCGTGCGGCTGATGCCCCACTGTTTACGGTCGATCAACTGGATCAGATGCTGGCGCCGATTGCGCTGTTTCCCGATCCGCTGCTGTCGCAGATATTGATGGCTTCAACCTATCCCGAAGATGTCGCGGAGGCAGCAGACTGGGCATTGGCCAATCGTACGCTGGAGGGCGATGCCGCTGTGCGTGCAGTACAGAGCCGTGACTGGGATCCCAGCGTGCAGTCGCTGGTGGCCTTTCCGCAGGTGATGGCCATGATGGGCGATAACCCGGAATGGGTGATGGATGTGGGCGATGCCTTCCTGAGCGACCCTGTGGGGGTGATGGACTCGATTCAGTTCCTGCGCGCCAGGGCTCAGTCCGAGGGCAATCTGAGCAGTAACGAGCACCAGGTCATCAAAGTGGAGGCCGCGCCGCCGCGCACTGAAACCGTGGTGGTTTCGACGCACCGTCCTCCGACCCAGGTGATTGTGATTGAGCCCGCCAATCCCCAGGTGATTTTTGTCCCGGCCTACAACCCCAACCTGGTGTTCGGTTCGTGGTGGAACCCCTGGGCGCCGCCCATGTTTTTCACGCCCGCGCCGTATTGGGGTTTTACCCAGTCCGTCGTGGGCTCGGCAATCTGGTGGGGTGTGGGCATCGGCGTGACCCATGCGTTGTGGGGCAATATGAACTGGCGCAACAACAGCGTGAACATCAACGTCAACCACTGGAACAACATCAACGTCAATAACCGCATTTCCTCGAACAATCGCGACATCAACTGGCGGCATGACTCGCGCCATCGTCGCGATCTGCCGCCTCGCGACGCGGCGACGCGCGAACGCTTACGCAATGCGGCGGCTGATCGGAGCAACCGCGTGCAGCGCGACGGTAACCGCGTGAGTAACGATCGTCGCAACCAGGCGCGTGATGTGCTTTCCAACCGTGTGGGGTCGGAGAGCTTGACCCGCGATGCGCTGCGCAATGTCGATCGCAACCAGGTGCAAAACCGCCTTGCCAATGTTGACCGCAATCAGGCACGCGAACGCGCTGCGAATCTTGATCGCAGCCAGGTGCAGAATCGTGCGGCCAATATTGATCGTGACCAAGCGCGTCAGCGCGCGGCGAACGTTAACCGCCACCAGGTGCGTGAGCGTGCCGCGAATGTCGACCGCAGCCAGGTGCAGAGCCGTGCAGCCAATATTGAGCGCGATCAGGCGCGCCAGCGTGCGGCGAATCTGGACCGCAGCCAGGTACAGAACCGTGCGGCGAATGTGAATCGCGCCCAGGTGCAAAATCGTGCCGCCGCGGTGGATCGTGATCAGGCGCGCCAGCGTGCCGCGAATGTTGACCGCAACCAGGTGCAGAATCGCGCCGCCGCGGTCAACCGCAACCAGGCTCAGAGCCGCGCCAACGCGAATGTGCGTCCGCAGACGCGCCAGGAGCAGGCCGCGCGCATCAACCGGGACAGCGCCATGCGCGGCGTCGGTAACAATGACCAGGCGCGTCGCCAGATTGATCGGGGTGCGGCAAGTCAGCGGATTGCCAATAACCCGCAGGCCGCGCAACGTATCGCCAACAATCCGCAGGCGGCGCAACGGGCGGCTGAACGTCGCGCTCGACAGTAATCGGGGGAACATCATGCAGAAGAATTCAAACAGGTTCGTAAAATCGCTGGGCGCTCTGTGGCTGACGGCCAGCTTGCTGCTGCCGTGCGCGCTGGCGGCGCAGACGCGTTTCAGCTCGCCGGAAATGGCTGTCGACGCCTTGGTGGAAAGCCTGGCGATTAACGATGAAACACAGATGCGCGCTATTCTGGGCAAGGACTACCGCAGCCTATTGCCGCTTGACGCGGTGTCGCAGGAGGATCTCAGCGCTTTTCTTGAGGCCTGGGCAAAGGGACATCGGTTGGTCATGCAGGGCGATGCCGAAGCGAGGTTGGAGCTGAGTAGCGGCTGGGTGATGCCGATTCCCTTGGTGAAAGAGGCCTCCGGATGGCGCTTTGATGTTCAGGAGGCGCAGAACGAGATACGACAGCAGCGCATCGGACGCAATGAACTGGCGGTGATTGGGGCTATGCACGCCTATGTCGAGGCGCAGAAAAAATATGCCGAACAGGACTATGACGGCGACGGCATCTTTGAATACTCACAAAAAATCATGAGCACGCCAGGCACGCAGGATGGCCTGCTCTGGGTGCTTGAAGACGACGTGATCGATGGTCTGGTGGATCCGTTGGTGAGCGTTCAGGACTTGAAAGACGGTTACCACGGCTACCGTTTCAAAATATTGAAGGCACAGGGTGAGGCGGCAGCGGGCGGTCGCCTGTCTTATCTGGAGGAAGGGCAGATGACGCGCGGTTTTGCCATGGTTGCTTGGCCGCTACGTTATGGTGATACCGGGGTGATGAGCTTTATCGTCAATCAGGACGGGCAGGTGTATGAAAAGTCCCTGGGGCGGGATTCGGCAGCAATCGCCAAGGCTATGACGCGCTTTAATCCCGATGCTTCATGGAAGCCCGTTTCATCCGTGCCATGATCCAGTGTTTTTCGCATTGACCTTGAAGTGCGCAAGCCAGTAGAATGCCGCCACTCTTGATAGACCGTGGACTTGATTCAGGTTACGGGCATAAAAGACGTGGCGCAGTCGCCATACTTGAATCGGGTCCTTTAAGGGCCTTTTTTATTGGTTTTTTTCGGGAATAACCGCTTGTCGATGGATGTTCAAAACACCGATACCCATGATGACGCCGTGCTGATACGCCATGATCCGTTCAATCTGCGCGGCCTGTTTGCTCCAATCGCTCAGGACTTGGGGCTGGAGCTGGTCGGGGTGGAATTTCATCCCGGCACGCGTGCTGTTGTGCGCGTGTTTATTGATCGTGAGTTGCTTGGAGTCACAGTGGATGACTGTGCCGATATGAGCCGCGCGATCAGCGCCCTGCTGGATGTCGAAGACCCGATTCCGGGGCAGTACACCCTGGAGGTGTCTTCCCCCGGATTTGATCGCCCGCTGTTCAAGCTGAGCGATTTTGTCCGTTTTTCTGGCGAAAGCGCGCGCATTCGCCTGCATCGCCCCTTGGCGGGGGGCTGGGCGGGCATGGCGCCAGCCGCGCCCGGGGCGCGCCCGCAGCGTAATTTCAGCGGTACGCTGCGCGGCGTGGAAGGCCGCGACGTGCTGCTCGCCGTGGACGAAGAAACCGTTTTACGTTTGCCCTTTGCCGATATCGACAAAGCGCATCTTGACCCTGATTTGAAGCCCGTTTGAGGCTGTAGTGACCATGAACAAAGAAATTCTTTACGTTGCCGATGCCGTTTCCAATGAAAAAGGCGTGGCCAAGTCCGTTATTTTTGAAGCCATCGAAGCGGCGCTGGCCTCGGCGGCACGCAAGCGCCATGGCGGTGATATTGATGTGCGCGTCAGCATTGATCGCAGCACGGGCGGTTATCAAACTTTTCGCCGCTGGTTGGTGGTCGAGGGTGAGACCAGCGAAAACCCCGAGCGCGAGATGATTCTCGAAATGGCGCGCATGGATGATCCCTCCATCATGCCGGGCGAGTTTGTCGAGGAAGAAATTGAATCTGTCGAATTCGGGCGTATTGCCGCGCAGTCGGCCAAGCAGGTGATCGTGCAGAAAGTGCGCGAGGCCGAACGCCAACAGATCGTGGATAAGTTCATTGATCGCAAGGGCAGCCTGGTCATGGGTGTTGTCAAGCGCGTGGAGCGCGGCAATGTGCTGCTGGATATGGGCGAGAACATCGAAGTTTTTGTGGCGCGCGAAGAAATGATTCCGCGTGAGATCGTGCGTCCGGGCGACCGTATGCGCGCTTACCTCAAGGATGTGCGCATGGAGCCGCGCGGTCCGCTGCTGTATGGCAGTCGCACCGCGCCGGAGTTTCTGATCGAGCTGTTCAAGCTGGAAATCCCTGAGGTCGGCCAGGGCATGATTCAGATCAAGGGCGCAGCGCGTGATCCAGGTTCACGCGCCAAGATTGCGGTTAAGGCGATGGATCATCGTCTGGATCCGGTCGGTGCTTGCGTGGGAATGCGCGGTTCGCGCGTGCAGTCGGTGACCAATGAACTGGCCGGTGAGCGCGTGGATATTGTGGTGTACGAAGACAATGTCGTGCAGTTTGTGATTAATGCCATGTCGCCCGCCGATGTGGTCTCCGTGGTGGTGGATGAAGACACGCACACCATGGATGTGGCGGTCACCGAGGAGAAGCTGGCGCAGGCCATCGGTCGCGGTGGTCAGAACGTGCGCCTGGCCAGTCAGTTGACCGGCTGGCAATTGAACGTGATGACCAAGAACGAGGCCGAAGCCAAGAGCCAGAATGAAGCCTCGCGCATTGCCAATCTGTTTGTCGGTGCGCTGGATGTCGATCTGGAAGTGGCTGAAGTGCTGGTTAATGAGGGCTTCTCCAGTCTGGAAGAGATTGCTTATGTGCCGCTGGCGGAGTTCCTGGAAATCGAGGGCTTCGATGAGGAGCTGGTCGAAGAACTGCGTCAGCGCGCACGTAATGCCTTGCTGACCCGTGCGATTGCCTCTGAGGAAAGTGAGGAGGCCGATGCTGAGCTGGCGCTTGCCGATCTGGCGAGCATGACTCCCGATATTGAGGCACGTCTGCGCGCGGGCGGCATCAACCTTGCGGATGATCTGGCTGAAATGGCTACGGACGAGCTGGCGGAACTGGCGCAGTTGGACGAGGAAACGGCGGCACGCCTGATCGTCGAGGCGCGCGCACCCTGGTTCAAATAAACCGCTCGCCGACGGTATGACGTGCCAATTCGGTGTCATGCCCACTTAATTATCATCCGGCTTAGAACGGTTTATTTTTTGCTATTGCTCATCGCTCTAACAGCGGGAGAAGTTTATGTCCCAAAGCGTTAAACAACTTGCCGAACAGGTGCACACCCCGGTCGATCGTCTGCTCGAACAACTGCGTGAAGCAGGCGTGAAGGCCACGGGGCCTGATTCGATGGTTTCTGATTCTGACAAGCAGCGCTTGCTGGCCGCCCTGCGCACGGCGCACGGCAAGGATTCCGGCGCCGCACAGCCTGCGCGCATTACCCAGATCGGAAGAGCACACGTCTGAACTCCAGTCACGTCAGTCAATCTC
>CALKWL010000263.1 GCA_938004235.1 uncultured Gammaproteobacteria bacterium | reverse complement strand
TTTTTTCGGCAATAGCAGGGACTATTGGCTAAAAAAACGGCGAAATATGCACCGTCCGGACGGATTTGCAGCCGATTATTCCAAAGTCCGACAGGCTGCTAGGAACCTATCGGACTTGAGCGGCTTTTGCAGCCAGATCGTCTCAAGTCCGATAGGTTCCTTGCGGTTCGTCGGGGGGAACATGCTGCTGAAATACTGTGTCAGCAGCACGTTAAGGCGGGACATGGACGTTCCGCACACAAATCAATCACATAAGTGATTGATTTGTCGCTATCAAGTTCGGGCGTGTGCCGGATTTGGCGTGGCTGAGAAACTCATGGATGAGTTTCTCAGCCTCCTGCTAGATTCCGCGCCAGTGCGCATCCAGCCAGCAACGAGGGAGTGGCTCGTCAGATAAGAAGCTCAGCTCGCTCTTGTTAAAGTCTTCGGGTTCCTGCAACTCTTCACCTGCGTGCAGACGTGCCGAAACCTTGGTGTGGTTTGGATTGATCAGGCCGTCGATGTCCAGGATTTCCACCGCATCGCCGCTTGTGTTGTCTTTCAGGTACATGTTCAACTCCTCGTTTCAAGTTAAGTTCAATCATCAACCAGCAGGCCGATTATGCAACACAACGCACTTCTTGACACCGCACTGAAAACCGCCATCGAAGCTGCCAAAGCGGGTGAGGCGGTCATTCGTCACTACTACGAAAAAAATATTCAGGTACAGATTAAAGAGGATCTTACCCCCGTGACGGTGGCAGATGTCGAAACTGAACACGCCATCAAGGCCGTGCTTCAGGCGGCATTTCCAGAACATGGCTTTTACGGCGAAGAAACTGGAAAAAGCGATAAGGATTCAGCCTACACTTGGTTGGTTGACCCGATCGACGGTACTAAGGCCTTTGTGCGCCAATACCCCATGTTTTCTACCCAGATTGCACTCATGAAAGGCGACGAGTTGATTGTGGGCGTGTCCAATGCCCCCATGTTCAATGGCGGAGAAATGGCATGGGCCGCGCAGGGACAAGGCGCCTTTCTTAATGGTCAGCCGATTCATGTTAGCGGCATGGCTAAGCTCGATCAGGCAGCGCTCTCGGCGGGCAATATCAAAAGCCTTGCCCAATCCGCGCAGTGGGAGAACTTTGGCAAGATTTGTCAGACGGTTAACCGTACCCGCGGCTACGGCGATTTCCTGCATTACCACCTGCTTGCCTCCGGGCGGATTGATCTGGTCATTGAGTCCGACGTGAACATTCTCGACATTGCCGCCTTATGCGTCATCGTGCGTGAGGCGGGGGGGGTGTTTACCGATTTACAAGGAAATAGTCCGCACTTAGATGCACGGAGTGTCCTGGCCGCATCGAGCCAGGCGTTATACAACGAGGCTCGCCGCGCTCTGTTGGGCGAGACGCTCTAAATCGCGCATTCGCTTGCCTCAGCTACGATGCTTGCGGGTCAAGCGGCTAAGCCATTGCCCAATGCCGTCAAAGGATATTGATCTGGTTTTGGGCGTTGAGCTTGAATCCAAAATGGGAATCGGTGGGATGGACTCAGGGGCGCAGTTATGAATGACGGCGAGCGGGCGAGTCCACACCAGGTGTTTTGCCTCTTCAGTACCAAGGTGCGTTGCAGCGACGTCGCGTCCTGCGCTCATTGTCGGAGGGCGCTTGCTGACACCATGCCCATCTGACGCCAGGATATGCACTAGCCCCTCGTTCAGCATACGCTCAGCCCAATACCTTGGGCGCGAGCCAAAATGGCCGGTCAAGCTTCCCGCCGTAAGCTGCATCCACACACCCTGTTGAGCCATGGCTACGAAAGTTGTGTAGTGATCCTCAATCCATCGCAGTCGCTCGGGATGTGTGATGATGGGAACATATCCAGCAGCGAAAATGTTGAAAACATACTCGTCAAAACGAGGTGGAGGGGTGTGATGAGGGGGTTCAAGTAAAAAATATCTTGACCTGTTCAACGTAGGCACCAGATCATCACGCAACTGTCGTACCAATTGGGGCGCGACATGTGTATCAGCGCCTTCGACCAGCTTAAGTGGAAGGTTGTGTTCCAAAAGGCTTTGAGAGAAAGCCTCCATTCCTTTTCGGATTCCCGCAGCATCATTCTCGTACACGCCAGGATAGATGTGCGGCGTGCAAGCGGTAACTTCAATGCCGTCGTCGAGGGCAAGGCGCGCCATGGCGAGTGAGGAAGCAAGGTCGGGAGCTCCGTCATCGATTCCGGGGAGAATGTGGCAGTGTAAGTCAATCACAATATAGCTTCCGAAAGATTAAATGGGCGTGCGCTGGTTATGGTGTTGGTTTATAAGCTTTATGTCAAAGTTAATCAATGTATTTGATGTGAAGTTATGTAAGTTCATGTTTTGATATGATAAGTTATTTTTTATGTATTATTTATTGGGGTAATTGGTGGTGAAATATAATTCTTTAATAGGCGTTGTAGTGATGATTGCGATGAGTCTTCCTGGGCTGGCATTTTCGGATGAGTTGCAAACGCAATATTCAGATGAACGTGCTGCATCTGAACACGAAGCTGGCGCTGCTCCCAATAATGAGGAGCGCTCGGTCGTGAAGTCTCAAGGAAAGCTCGCGAGTGCTCCTGTTGTCATGAATGAGGAGTATATTATTGGCGCTCATGATCTTTTAGAGATCTCAATATTTCAGTCGCCAGATTTATCCCGCACAGTGCGGGTAAATTCAAGGGGAGAGATCAATCTTCCATTGATAGGGGTGGTTCAGGCAGGCGGTCTGAGTGGGTATGCGCTTGAAAAAACCATTGCGGATAAATATGGCGAAAAATATTTGCAAAACCCGCAAGTAGGTGTTTTTATCAAAGAGTATACAAGCCAAAAAATTACTGTTGAAGGTAATGTTAAAAAGGCTGGTGTTTTTCCGATAACTGGTCGTACAACGTTGCTCCAGGTTATAGCAATGGCATCAGGTTTCGATGCCGTGGCTGATGTGGAAAAAATTCGAATTTACCGAGTAAATCCAGACGGAACCAAAGAGACTCATACATACAACCTCACAGATATTCGTGAGGGTAGAGTTGATGATCCTCAGGTTCAGGGTAATGATATTGTTGTCGTAGGTGAGTCATCAGGAAAAGCGATGGTAAAGGGGTTGACGGATACCTTGCGAGGTTTTATCGGTTTTGGTAATCCATTTTGATGGTGATTTTGTTCTTAATGTCATGGTTTGATTTCAATTTTTGAAGATAAAGAAAAATGTCTGATGATTTAAAAGAGGGTGGTGCTCTAAACGGTTCGGATGATGGGCGATCAAAGCAGCTCATCAGGCGTCAAGAAGGCGTGCTTCAGGTGCATCATGAGCAGCCAAAGGAACACCATGACGAGGTGGACATTGATCTAAAAGCGCTTTGGGCTGTTGTTCTCAAGCGTAAGTGGACAGTGCTGACCTTCTTTCTTATCGTTACGGTGACAGCAATTATCGTGTCATTAATGATGACGCCGATATATAGCTCTACAGTGGTGCTTCAAATTGATCGGCAAGAATCCAAGGTTGTTGAATATGAGGATGTTAAACCCGTGGATTCACCGGCAGATGGTAAGGAGTTCTATGCGACTCAATATGAGCTTCTAAAAAGTCGTTCGCTTGCTACGCGTATTATTACCAAACTTGATTTGTGGAGCGAGCCAACTTTCTCGGCACAGAAAAAAACAGGTGCTGTCGATGGCGTCGCATCAACAGATACAAAAGACGCGAATCAAAGTACAATATCATCAAAACCTGAAAATGCTCGGGAAAAGGTTATTGATGCGTTTCTTGCTGGATTAAAAATAAGTCCTGTCCGTAATTCCAGATTGGTTAAAGTTAGCTTTGAAAGTCCCAAGCCCGTTTTAGCTGAGAAAATTGCAAATACAATTGCTTCTGAGTATATCAGTCTTAATCTTGAAAGAAGGATGGAGGCATCAAGCTATGCCAAAAACTTCTTGACTGAGCAATTGGCGCAAACTAGGGCAAGACTTGAGGACTCAGAGAAAGATTTATCCGCCTATGCGCGAAGTTTAGGGGTCGTCAAAGACGATAATCCTGATGCAGTCAATGCAGATAACCAAGTACTTGTGGAGTACACAAAAGCTCTTGCTCAAGCAGAACAAGAGCGAATCAAGGCGGAGAGTATTTATAAGCAGATGCAGGGTGCGGGAGCCGCATCCTTCAGTGTGGTGCTCGAGAGCAAAGTTATTCAGGATCTAAAGTCGAAGCGTGCTGCCCTGGAGGCAGAGTATCAGGATGCATTGCAAATTTATAAGCCTGAATTTCCTCTGATGCTGCAGAAGAAAAGTCAGATCGACGAAATTCAAAGAAAAATTGATGATGAAGTTCGTAGCATTAAAGTTTCTGTGCAAATGCGCTACGAAGCTGCAAAAGCTGAGGAGTTGGCATTGCGCGCGAAGCGGGATGAGGCGAAAGAAGAGATTTTGAGCATCCAGGATCGTGGTACGCGCTATAGCGTTCTTAAGCGAGAGGTCGATACAAATCGTCAGCTTTATGAAGGACTACTGCAGCGGATGAAAGAAGTGAGTGTTGCTGGTGGCGTGGGATTAAACAACATAAGTGTGGTCGATCGGGCGAAGATATCTGATCACCCAATTAAACCGAAGAAAACATTGATTGTTTTGATTGCGGCGTTTCTCGGTTTAATGGGAGGGGTTCTTCTGGTTCTTCTGATAGAAGTTTTGGACGACTCAGTAAAAGGGGTTGTTGATTTTGAGAAGCTGTCGTCTCTTCCCGTTCTTGGGATTATTCCAGATGCAAAAAACAGAAAAGGAGTTGGGGATCCAAAGCACATTCATGCAGAAAATATGAATCCGCGCTCTGCAATTTCTGAGGCCTACCGATCTTTACGTACAGCTTTGCAATTCACTACTTCGGAGGGCGCCCCCAAAGTGGTTCTTTTTACCAGTGCTCGGCCTGGCGAAGGAAAGTCAACCACATCTCTTAGTGTGGCGATTCAATTTGCTCAGGCAGGAAAACGTGTGTTGCTTATCGATATGGATTTAAGGAAGGCAAGCCTACATAAGGTTCTAGGTATTGTGAATGACTGGGGAATAACCAATTATTTGGCAGGTGATGCCAAGCCTGCGGAAATTACTCGCAGTGCTTCAGTAGAAAATCTGTTTATTGTTCCTTCTGGACCTCTACCACCTAATCCTGCTGAGCTTATATCGAGTGGGAAAATGTTTTCATTTTTGTCGCTTGCGGCTGAGAAGTTCGATATTGTCATTATGGATGGTCCTCCTGTACTTGGTTTGGCTGATGCCCCTTTGCTAGGAAATCTTGCTGATGCAACTGTGTTGATTGTAGAGGCAGGGCTTACACGTGTCGATCATATGCGAGATGCTTTGAAGAGACTTAAGGGTGCGCATTCAAAAATTATTGGCGGAGTTCTTACCAAAGTTAATACTCGTCATGGATCTTATGGTTATGAAGCCTATTATCAATATGGTAAGTGATATTGCTGCTAAATGATCTGGCTATAAACTATGTCAATAGACGAAGACCCTCTTCCGCCAATCGTTTTTCTAGCATTGGACTGCTATCGACATCCAGGGCAGCATCTTGAACTACTCAAGGGGCAGGTGGCTCTGCCGCATGGAATTGAGAATTTATTATCGTTTGCGTTGAAATATCAGTCGGCTCGTGATGTTAACGATTTAGAAGGAAAAGAGCGCTTTGATGCAGTGATGTTTTTTATCGAAAATGTCCTGCTTGCAAAAGGTGCGAATTATTATCGTATTCTCGGCTTAAATCGGTCAGCGAGTGATGGGGAAATTAAAAAAAATCATCGCTTGATGATTCGATTATTTCATCCTGATCGTATTGGTGATGAGGATGTTTGGAGGGCTGGTTTTGCATCTCGCATAAATGCTGCATATAACACGCTTATTCATCTTGAATCAAGGCAAGCTTATGATAGTTCTCTAGTTGTTTCTTCGAGTTCCGGAAGTGCTAACTACTATCGTTCAAGCGATAGGGTTAAGCATAATTATTTTCAAAATGATAGTTATCCATGGTGGAGTCGAGCGGCTGAGTTTTTATTTCGCCGCCCGACTGAAATGATTTTGAGTTCAACTGCTCTTGTTGCAGTGATGTTGATTTGGCTAGTTATAGATGGACAAAGTCATTTTGATTTAAATGACAATGCAAGCACGGCGGGGCATGTTAATTTTTCAGATGAGCAGTCTATAGGCCTCCTCGCGGAAAAATCTGAAGAGTTGACAGTACCAAGCTTCAAGGCGGCGATATCTACAGAGATTGGGCAAGACACCGTCGAAAAAAATGCTCGTGAAAATGTTGCATTACCTAAGAAGGAGTCCAATAGCTCAGGTAATGTTGTTAAAGAAATTGGCTTATCGACTGACAAGGCAGTTCATGGTGCGAAAGAAAAGCAAGTGCCTCACGACGAGAGGAAGGGCTCTCACAATCCATTTGATGAAAAAACCAGTGGGGCGGCGCTTGCGGCGTTCGAGGTTACACAAGCCAGCAAAGGTACAAGTGATAAGCTTTCTACTGAGTCTAAACCTAAGTCTGAAGTCGCTTTGGCTCCATCTGTTATCAAGGTAGGACTGGAGAAGCCACCCAACAGATTGGCCGATCAGGTTGGTCAACAAGGTGACAGAGGGTCTGATATGTTCCAGAAGACCCCTGATACTGGAGTTAAGTTGCAGTCTGTGGTGCAGACTAATGCAGCCAAATCATCAATAGATGCAGATCGCGCCAAGTTTTTGTTGAGTGTGTTTATTCAAAGCTATGAAAGTGGGAATTTATCTGAGTTTATGACTGTGTTTTCACCTGATGTGATAACAGATGGCGGCGGTTTTGAGTTTATTCGCCAGGACTATGGGCGGCTTTTTAAGTCGACACATAGGCGTCGCTTGATTATTGATGATATAAATTGGGTGTTTAAGCCCAATTTAATTACAGGTCAGGGGCGGTATACGGCATCAGTTGTGTATCTTGATGGTGTAGATGATGTTGTTTCAAAAGGTCGCTTGGCATTTGAGTTAAAAGAAAATGGGGCGAAACTTTTGATTAGCTATATCAATTATACTTCCGACTAATTATTTTTTGGTATGAATAAGTGTTTATTGAGTATGGCGTGTGTTAGAAATATGAGACTTGTTTTTTTCGCGGCTGTTTTATTTTTGATTGCTTTTTTGGTGTGGCGAATAACAACTCTTCATATGGCTGACCTTGCTTTTGGTGAGGAGGGGGTAAGGTCAAACGATATAACTAACCAGACATTGACGTGGAATCCTGGGCATCCAGAAGCTTTGTTGCAGCGCGCTCTAAGCGATAATGATGTTACGCATGGTATGCGAGTCATCCAGCATCTCGTTAGTGTTTTGCCTTACGACGGACGTCTATATGCA
Organism: uncultured Gammaproteobacteria bacterium; assembly: GCA_938004235.1. Classification (GTDB taxonomy): domain Bacteria; phylum Pseudomonadota; class Gammaproteobacteria; order Halothiobacillales; family Halothiobacillaceae; genus Thiofaba. The sequence continues at coordinate 669 of CALKWL010000263.1, read as the reverse complement.
ATCCTGGCGAAGCAATACTCAATAAATGGGGAAGTTTCGCTGGCATCCAGGGTTATGTTTATTGCAATGCTAATGACTCCGCAGCGTACTGGTGTTCAGCTTGATGCAGCTTCATACTGGCTGCAACAAGGTGATATTGGTAAGGGTTTGGGTTATCTGGATCTGGTGCTTTCTAAGGACACGCAGTCATATAAACATTTATTTCCCATAATTCTTCAGTTTTTGGAGCGGGCGGAGAGCCGTCCTTTGGTTGTGGAGCTGTTGCTTAGAGGGCATAGTTGGGTAAATCCATTTCTCGTATATGCGTTGGTTAATTCGGGTGAATTTGAATTAGTACGAGCGGTTGTTGAGCGCTACAAGTCGTCACAGACCGATATTTCATGGCAGATTCAGAATGCTCTTGTGCGTCGTTTGCAAAAAGAAAATCTTTGGACTGATGCCTACTTTAATTGGCTGAGTGCCTTATCTGTAGAGCAGTTGCGTTACAATGGGTATGTATTTAATGGTGATTTTGAGCTTTCTCCATCACTCTCAGCAGGTGGCTTTGATTGGGCTCTAACAAAAGCGCCAGGGATAGAGGTAAATATTATCCCAGCAGCAGGGTTTGGTGGCTCATCTGCATTAAATATCCGCTTCTTAGGGCTAAAAACACCGTTCAATCACGTCTCC
>CALKWL010000262.1 GCA_938004235.1 uncultured Gammaproteobacteria bacterium | reverse complement strand
GACCACCGAGATCTACACTCTTTCCCTACACGACGCTCTTCCGATCTGACATTGTGATGCAGGTGAAGGGGGCACAGTCTTACAAGTGGTTGGATCGGCCGTTGGTCGTGTCTGAATCCTCTGTGAACCGTGCGGCCAGTGCTGCCTACAAAGCGGCCGTTTACCGAGGTGTTGAGCAGGCGCTGGCCAACGTGCCCGGCATCGAGGCTGTCTGTTGGTATATCAGCCATTGGGACCCGCCGGCAGCGCAGAAAGATCATCAAGAGAGCTGGTTTGAGATCGGCCTGGCTGAGAAGTACAAGGGAGCGTGATGAGCAAAACACAAGCAGGAACACGCGTCTACCCCGGCCAAGACAACGATCTCTTTTTAGCTGAAGGCCAATATGGCAAGCACCCCAATGGTACCTGGTACGCACGACCGCCCGGCAGCATGATGGGGAATCTATCGAACCATGAAGTTACCGAGCATGAAGATGGCACCATCACCGTTTCTCCTTCAATTCTTGTTACCGAGCTGGGCAGCGGCAAACAGTGGCACGGCTTCCTAGAGCACGGCATATGGAGAGAGTGCTGAAATTGAGTTATTAGGGCAGGGGGGCTGATTTCTTGCTAGGCACGGCCGTTTGCTTTTGCAGAGAAACGGCCGTTAAGCGCAGCTGTGCGTGGCCCGAATCGACAGCCGGCGAACGAACATCCGCGACCAGCAGCTTGTCGCCAGCGGAAGAAAACAGCGGGAGATTGTCCGGCAAAAATTACAGTCTAAATATTGTGTTCTGTACATATGCTTAAAATATGTACGGTATATAAAGAGGGGAAATGTAGCGTATGTTTAGGTTAGAGTATTGGACACTAAAGCGCATTCTGTGGTTGCTTTTTATTCTTCTCGTGCTCGTGGCCGCCATTAGTGCGCTTTCGTGGCTTTACGTGGAGCTCAAGCAATCGGTGATCGTGCAATCTCTTTGGATGTTTGCCTGATGCCCCAGCTCCCCCTACCCCAGAGGATTGTTGTCGCCGGCATCCTTCTGGCCAGCCTCTTCCAGCAGCCTGTTCTTACTGGTTACCTAAGCGGATACGACCAGGTGCCTACCGATGCGACTGTCGCTTACAGGCAATCTCTTGGCCAGATACCAGATGATTTGAGCGAGTTTGACGCCCTGGTTGCTGTTCTGGATTGCTCTCAGATTGGCTCTACCGGAATGCTATACACGGACGTTGGCCCACTCCGCGTTATTGCGTTTGATTGTGCTGGTTCAGAAGATGGTGGCCACCAGTGGATGACAGATGGCAACTATGTCGCTGAGCTTGACTGGTATTCTCGACAAGCCCACCCTGAGCTGATGGGCGCCTGGGCTGTATTGGCCTTTGATTGATGTCGATTCTTTATTTACCAGCAACTGATAAGCAGCTGATTGACCTGGGGCTGCGACGGTGTTGGATTTACTTTAGAGGAAACGGCTATGGAGAGGTATTTACGGCCGTACCAGGGACAAACCAGAAGCTGCGGCTCGAAAGCATGGGAATGCACGATATCGCCCAGCTGTTGGCTGATGTCCGGGGCCTAGATCAGCCATGCCTTTATCAGCCGCGTGAAACGGCCAAATGGCTGTGGCTTTATGGCACTCAGAATTGGGGTACGCGGTTCAGCAGCGCAGCATCCGCCGCCCTTTGTAGTGCTATGCGAAATAGTGCAGAATGAAAATTGTAATCGTTGCCTTTTTAGTCTTATGCCTGATTGCGATGTTATTCGTGGTCTCTGCGCTCATGCTGTCATCTCGCCTTAGTCAAGGCGAAGGCATCGAGCAATCGTTCCCTCAAGATGAGGTTCCCGAGCAGCCGTTTAGTCCCCCCTTTCTCTAAACGGCCGTTTGATACCTATTCAACCTCTGGTTCATCCTCCTGGCCAGAGGTTGTTTTTTACCCTTTACCCGTTGACTTCTGTGTACTTTATCGTTATTTGGTCAACGTGGGTTGACGCGCCCGGCGCGATGTGCTACGATATGCTTCGAGGTAACCAAACGCATGGCCAAACAGGTAAAGATAACTGACGAACTTCATGAAGCCCTAAGCGCCCAGCGATCTGACACAGGCGTTCCACTTCCTATTGGCGCGACGGCGGAAAGAGCTGTTCAACTTTACTTGAGCCAACGTCGGCTAAATGCGCTGATAATGAAAGCGTATCAAGCCCCCACCCTAGATGCGGCCAGAGATGTATTGAAACAAGAGGTTGCTGTGTTTTTGGGAATACCAGAGGAGTATCTATTTTCTGACTAATTAGATTTAATTAAACCGAATGCGCTTGGGTAGAGCGCGCGATGCCGGATTGGACCCCCACATCGCACCCCCTACCCTATTCGTAATAGTATCGCATTTGTTTTTGATCATCAAAGGGTCCGATTATTCGGGCCCTTTTTTGTTTGTTTCAAAGGGTAAAGGAAAAACCTTATGAATCCGATCACAGAATGGATTAGTAATGCGTCACAGACGTTAATTGTTATTGGTTTTGCTGTTTTCATCGTGGCTGCTATTTCGTTCTTAATAAGCTCCGGCATCTATTTGATGCGAAACAGCGGCTCAAGGTTGGCCTGGTTCGTTGTGGTTATGGTGGGGATTTACTTGGGAGCTGGCTTGAAATACGGCATCCCTGGGGCTGTATCCTTACTGGTTCAAGGGCTGGAAGGATCTGTTGAGTACCTGCCACAGTTACGAGATCTGGCAAAAGATGTCGTGGAAGAGGCTGCCGCGCCCTGGAGGGAAGGATCGACCAATGGTGGAGTCACCTTCGATGAGAGCGACGTAACTATTGTGGCCACCCCCGGCTGGCCAGGTGCTGACGCCACCCCTACCCCCACCACCCTACCGTCAGCCACGCCGACAGTAGAGGGTGTAGGCGGTGGTGCCCCAACTGCAACGGCCGAAACCACCCAGCTTACGAATGAGGAAATCGCGGCTACCAAAATAGTCGAGCAACAACTGACGGCAACATTCACGCCGCGGCCGCCGACGGCCGTTCCGACAATAAATAACAGCACATGGAACCCCATGACACCAGCTCCGACACCGGTTCCAAATGGAGGGCAATAAATAATGAACCCAAAACGACCGACTTTTGAATTTCAAGGTAGCCCGCATGTAGCTCGCGTTGTACCCACTCCACCAACTGACGAAACTGTCGCCGTGCAGCCAACACAACCGTCTATGCAGGCAGATGATACTCAGCAGGTACGGCTAGTCCCCCGAGAAACGGCCGTTGATGAGAGCCAGCCGGTGCGCGTGGGTTTGAACCTGCGGCAACTGTTTGATCGCATTGTGGCGGAATGGAAGCAAGCCAAACTGACCATCACGCTGGCGCTGGCCGTTGGCATTGTGATTGGTTTGCCCGTCCTTGGCTGGGGGCTCTGGCCAGTTGAGTGGACTGGCGGCAGCTATGCGGATCTATCTCCACAATACCAACAGGCAGTGGTAGACATGGCGTCAGATTTAGCCGCCTACGACCCAACCAGCCCCGCAGTTGTGCGAGTTACACATCTTTATCCAGGCATCGAGCTTGAGATTTGCCGCCAGGCTAACAACACGGCCGATGTGAATAAACAGCAGCGGCTGCGATTTCTGAATTTCAAAGTGACCGGCGCGGACTGCACACGGACGGTTGAGTAAATTCATTTTCATTCAAGGAGAACATGATGGCAAAAAGTTATGATTTTACCGATACGCAGTGGGATGTACCCATTGGCACCAAGTCGGCCAGCAGCGTCGAGCAGCTGGGCAAAAGCGCGGAAGCAGCTTGGCGCGGCAACATGGATACATTTTCCGGTCCTGGGGCCAGTGAAGTTACCCGCGTAACAGAAAGTGACACAGGTCGAGTAGTTGGTTGGTTCAACAATTTTACAGGTCGATTTACATCTCGTTAGGAAGATTTGATCATGAGTGACAACAAGCAGCAACAGGTAAAACCCTTTACTCCTTCGGAATACGCAGGCGCGTTTGTGCTGGCGTTCCTGGCGGTGTACCTGCTGCTGCAATCTATCCCCGCTGCGTTTTTCCTGGCGCTGACGGCCGTTGTTGCCCTCGGCTTCTTCATGGCTGATTCGCTGGCCAGTGTACGTACGGCCGTATGGACGGCCGTTGTAAGCGGCTTCCATTGGCTGCTAGATATACTGCGCTGGGAGCGCAAGGTAAAACTGCGCTATGGTGAGTTATCGCTGGGCATCGACATCAAGGCACGTCGCTGGGTTCATCGACACATCAATGAGCTGAAAGGTTGCCTGATTGTTGGGGTAACTGGTGCAGGTAAGACCAGCCACGTCATGAGCATCGTTCACTTTATCATCACCTACTATTTAGACCGCCGCTCAATTCAGTTGGCCTTCATCGATCTGAAAGTGGGCGCGGTGGACTTCTCTTTATACAGCCGCCTCAAGCTGCTGTTTCGGCCGTTGGCCAACACGGTTGACGAGGCTGACCAACTGATCCTCGCAGTCTTGGAAGAGATGGAACGCCGGGCCGGTTTGTTCCGCATGGTGTCTGGCGGCAACTATCTGCGCGTGTGCAATAATATTGACCGATACCACGAGCTAAAGCGGAAGCTGAATTTGCACAGTGCCCCCGATCTGCCCTATCTGCTTTTATTTGTTGACGAGGTGAGCGAGTTTACCCGCAATTCTAAGCACCTGAAGCGGCTGGTGAAAATCGCTGAACAAGGCCGGGCTTTTGGCGTCTACCCTTACATCTGTACGCAATACCCAACAAATGAATCCATTCCCAGCATTCTGCGCCAGCAGCTTCCTACCCGTTTTATTTTCGGCATGGCACCCACGGCTTTGCGCGTGGCTGAGGTATATGATGATGTGAAGCCAGATCACGAACTAGGCGAGCATGAATGCTACGCCTCGCTTGGCACAACTGGCCGTTCTTACATTGCGCTGCGCACTGACCTGGTTCCCTATGAAGAATTGGAAGCTATGGCTAATGATCGTTCAGGCGACGAGCCCACTTGGGCTGACTACATGCCTCTCGACGAGGAAGACTTTGATGTAGAAGAAGATGACCTGCGCGAAGAGTGGAAAACAAAAACAGAGGATCAGAAGCGGGATTCATTGTGGGTCTGGTTTGATAGCTTTTACAACATGCCAACGTCAGCTGACTTCACACTGAAATACAAAGCCTCTGAGCGCACCCACTTCAATCAGGTACGGCCGTTGTGGATAGAGCGCTTTGGTAGCAAGGACGCCGTTAACCCAAACGCCACCCCACCAAATGAATCCTAATTACCCCCTACTCGACTGCAACACTGCAAAAGTCGTTGCAGTTTTTGCAGTGCCACTGCAAAAACCGTAGGGGATCGAGTTGCAGTCATGGTTTTGCAGTGTCTACTGAACTTCACCCCATTCCTATTGGCAGTCCTTGGTCCGCGCATCGCGATCAAGCTGTTCATGCGCTCATCCCCCCTACTCCAACGAGTGGCCCTGGCAGCCTGGCGCACCTGGGTGGTTGGCCTCATATTGACCATCATGGTTATGGTAGGGGGGGTACTATGGAATGCCCCATTTAACAGCTCAATCGATCAAAAAAATATTTTTTTTGGCTCCGCGAAAAATTCTGCGGCTCAGCAGCAAGCGGCAGTCGCGCGCATCAGCGCGAGTGGCGTTGCGCCGGCGAATTATTTGCAAATGGTTTATGCAATTGCAGCTGAGGAAAATTTCTACGATCCAGAATTGATTATGGGGATTATTCAGCAAGAAAGTCGCTGGGACCCAAACGCCACATCTCCATCGGGCGCTATGGGCCTGACCCAGCTCATGCCGCTTACCGCCCAGGATATGGGTGTTGCTAATGCTTATGACCCGGAGCAGAACATCCGCGGCGGCATTAAGTACATAAAGTTTTTGCTCAATCGCTACAACGGTGATGTGGAGCGTGCGGTCATGGCCTACCACGCTGGGCCGGGCACTATTGAATCATCCGGCCCCAGGCCAATCGATCAGTATTACGCCACGATGGTCCTTGGTTACTACGAGGACTATGAAGCAAAGGCCAGCATGGGCCAGCTTCTGCACGTTGGCGTTGGCTCCGAATCGTGCGAGATCGGGCCGCTTTATGAGTACGCTGTGCTCACTCAAGGCATTCACGGCCGTGACTATGGCCATCAAGCCGTTGACCTTCGTGGTGGCCCCGGCACCCCGCTCTACTCGCCCATCACAGGCGAGATTACCGACATCTACATTGATGGCCTGAACAACACAGTGATGGTCATCGAGAATGGATGCTGGACGATTACGCTCATGCACGGTGACTGGAAGGCCAAAATCGGCGACCAGGTGCAGCAGGGGGATCTGATTGGCTGGGAAGATAATAATGGGAATACGTGGTCAAACGGCCGTCCGTGCTACGGGCGTGATGGCTGCGGCGACCACACGCACATCAATATCTACAGCAAGGATCAGGCGCGAAACGTTGACCCACTGCAATTCAACCTTGCAGTGCATTTAACTCGATGAGGTTCATTATGAAGCAGTTGCTTGTTAACAAGTTTAGTGAAAACACGTTCCATCGTGTTTATTTTTACGTGGTGAGCATTTACGGCATCGTTGCCAGCATCTTGCTAATGGCGGAGATTGAGAAGTATCAGCAAGCAGAATGGTATACCCAAGTAATGGTTGTGCTTTGCATGAGTGTGCTTCCGTATATGGCAATCGATCTGCTGTGGTGGTTTGGCGACCATCCAGAAGAAGATGGCGAGGAATGATGGTAACGGCCGTGTGTGGTAATATCCCGCGTGGAGGAAACTTGTATGAGTGACGAGAAAGCGCTCCAGCCTGCGGAGCAAAAGACCGTTCTTTTTTATGACGATGAGATTACGGCCGTACGCCTGGCCGACGGCCGTGTATTTATACCCATACGACCGATTTGTGAGGCGCTGGGGGTGGATTATTCTGCCCAGCGGCAGCGGATCAACCGTGATGAGGTTTTGGTAGAGGAAGTTACGTCTGTGGTTATTACAACCACAGACATCGAAGCCGGCAGCACGCGGCCGCGCACCAGCGAAATGATTTGCTTGCCGCTGGATTATTTGAACGGCTGGATTTTTGGTATCAACGCCAGCCGCGTCAAGCCAGAAATCAAAGACCGCTTGCTTAGGTACCAACGGGAGTGTTACCGGGTTTTAGCTGATGCCTTCCAAGACGGGCGTTTGACGGCAGATAGCGATCTGGACATAGAGGCACTGCTGGCGCAGGATTCACCAGCAGCACAAGCCTACCAGATGGCGATGGCGGTGGTGCGCATGGCCCGGCAGCAGCTGTTGATGGAGGCGCGGCTAGAGGAGTATGGTGGCCAACTGCAAGAACATGGCACCCGACTGGATCAGCTGGAAGCGGCTGTTGGTGGTGATCACATCACCGAAGCACAGGCACAACAGATTAGCCAGGCGGTGAAGGCGGTAGCCATGGCCATCGGCAAGAAAACAAAGCGCAATGAGTTCGGCGCCGTGTATGGTGAATTGTACAGAAAGTTCAATTGCGCCTCGTATCGCGCTTTGCCCCAGAAGCGGTTTAATGAAGCGATGGCGTTCCTGAATGAGTGGCTACAAAGCGTTGGCGGGGATAGCCCATTTTAGGGTAATTGCTTTGGGCAAACGGCCGTAAGTCAGGTATTATTCACTTACTTGTGGCCTAACTACTTCCTCCCCAAACACTGGCATACGAAATACGATTAAATCCCTCCTGGCCACATAAAAAGAGGCAATCAAGG
>CALKWL010000261.1 GCA_938004235.1 uncultured Gammaproteobacteria bacterium | reverse complement strand
ATTGACTGACGTGACTGGAGTTCAGACGTGTGCTCTTCCGATCTGGCGATGTGGAGCGGCGCGAAGTCCGGGTTCAGCTTCCGCATTTCGTCCTGCACGGTCTGGAACAGGTCGTGATACTCGATGGCGTCATTGATGCTTGCGGTAGCGAGCACGGCGTTGAACTTGCGGTCGGCGGTGGCGGCGTCGTGCTTGGCGAGGATGGCTTCGATCACCTTGCGCTTGGCTAGGGCCTCGCCGGGCTTGGGCAGATGGTTGCTGGTAGCTGCCCCCTCTGGCTTGTAGTAATCGATATGGAAGCGCAGGACGTTGCGGTCTTCGATGGCGTGGGTGATGGTGTATTGGTGCAGGCAGCGCTGGAACAGGTCGTCGGTGGTGCGGTAGCTGGCCTGCTGGCCTTCAATCTGCTGATAGCTGGCGTTCTGCTCGAAGATGGGTGTGCCGGTGAAACCGAACAATTGGGCGTTGGGGAAGAACGCCTTGATGGCCTTGTGGTTGTCGCCGAATTGCGAGCGGTGGCATTCGTCGAAGATGAACACCATGCGCTGATTGCGCAGCGGCTCCAGCCGTTCCTTGTAGTTGCGCTTGCCGTTGCCCCCGTTGCTGTCATCGAGCGCCAGCCCCAGCTTCTGGATGGTGGTGACGATGACCTTGTCGGCGTAGTCGTCGGAGAGCAGGCGGCGCACCAGTGTTTCGGTGTTGGTGTTTTCTTCGACGCAGTTTTCCTGGAAGCGGTTGAATTCCTCGCGCGTCTGGCGATCCAGGTCTTTGCGGTCCACCACGAACAGGCATTTGTCGATGTCCGGGTTGTCCTTGAGCAAGGTGGAGGCCTTGAACGAGGTCAGTGTCTTGCCACTGCCGGTGGTGTGCCAGATGTAGCCGTTGCCGCAATTCTGGTGGATGCAGTCCACGATGGCCTGCACGGCATAGATCTGGTACGGCCGCATCATCAGCAGCTTCTGTTCGCTGGCCACCAGCACCATGTAGCGGCTGACCATCTGGCCCAGGGTGCATTTGGCGAGGAACTTCTCGGCAAAGGCATCGAGATGGGTGATCTTCTTGTTGTCCTCGGCGGCGAACTGGTAGACGGGCAGGAAGCGTTCGTCGGCGTTGAAGCTGAAATGGCGGGCGTTGTTGTTGGCGAAGTACCAGGTGTCGGTGCGGTTGCTGACGATGAAGAGCTGGATGAAGCAGAGCAGCGTCTTGCCGTAACCGTTGCCGGGGTCGGTCTTGTAATCGACGATCTGCTGCATGGCCCGGCGCGGGCTGACGGCCAGGGTTTTCAGCTCGATCTGCACCACGGGCACGCCGTTGATGAGCAGCATCACGTCGTAACGGTGGTGGCTGTTGTCGGTGTTGATGCGCAACTGGTTGATGACTTCGAAGTGGTTCTTGCACCAATCCTTGATGTTGACCAGGGTGAAGTTGAGCGGCGTGCCGTCGTCGCGCTCGAAGTCGTTGATGTTGCGCAGCGTTTGGGCGGCGTTGTAGACGTCCGGCGTGATCACGCCGTCGAGCAGGCGCTGGAATTCGCTGTCGGTGAGTTTGACGCGGTTAAGCGCCTCGAACTTTTCGCGAAAATTGGCCTCCAGCGCGGTACGGCTGCGGATGTCGGGGCGGTAGGTGTATTTGAGGTCACTGAGCTTGGCGATCAGATCGAGTTCGATGTGGTGCTCCGATGTCGTCATGAATCCTGCCTCCTGCCTCGAAAAACTGACCCGTGTTACATCAGTCGCAGCCCGGATTGAATGCCTTGGAGAGGGTTTGGTGGGTTCTGGATGAATGACATCACGGTTCGCCGGTCAAGCGTTCCAAGGTCACACGTTGAACAAAAAGTTCAACACATCCCCATCCTTGACCACGTAATCCTTGCCTTCCGCACGCATCTTGCCGGCTTCCTTGGCGCCCTGTTCGCCCTTGTATTGAATGAAGTCTTCAAAGGCGATGGTCTGCGCGCGGATGAAGCCGCGTTCGAAGTCGGTGTGGATCACGCCGGCGGCTTGCGGGGCGGTGTCGCCTTTGTGGATCGTCCAGGCGCGCACTTCCTTCACGCCGGCGGTGAAGTAGGTTTGCAGGCCCAAAAGATCGTAGCCGGCGCGGATGACGCGGTTGAGGCCGGGTTCGTCCAAGCCCATGCTTTCCAGGAATTCGGCCTTGTCGGCATCGTCGAGTTCGGAAATGTCGGATTCGATGACCGCGCAGACGGGCACGACGATGGCGCCTTCGCTTTTGGCGTGTTCGCGCACTTTGTCGAGGTAGGGGTTGTTTTCAAAGCCGTCTTCGTTGACGTTGGCGATGTACATGATCGGCTTGATGGTCAGCAGGTGCAGGTCGCGCAGCAGCAGCTTTTCTTCAGGCGTCATCTCCAGACTGCGCGCGCTTTTGACCTGGTCGAGGTGGGCGGCCATGCGCTCCAGTACGTCCTTTTTCGCCAGCGCGTCCTTGTTGCCTGATTTGGAGGCCTTGATGGCGCGATCAAGGTTGCGCGCAACGGTGTCCATGTCGGCGAGGATCAGTTCGGTGTTGATGACTTCGATGTCATCCAGTGGGTCAACACGGCCTGCGACGTGAATGACGTCGTCGTTGTCGAAGCAGCGCACCACTTGGGCGATGGCATCGGTTTCGCGGATGTTGGCGAGGAATTTGTTGCCCAGTCCTTCGCCGGTGGAGGCGCCTTTGACGAGGCCGGCGATGTCCACAAATTCCATGGTGGTGGGCAGGATGCGTTCGGGCTTGACGATGGCGGCCAGGGCGTCAAGGCGCGGGTCGGGCATGGGTACCATGCCGACGTTGGGTTCGATGGTGCAGAACGGGTAGTTTGCGGCCTGGATGTTGGCCTTGGTCAAGGCGTTGAAGAGGGTGGATTTGCCTACGTTGGGCAGGCCGACAATACCGCATTTGAAACCCATGACCGACTCCTTGCTGGTGGACTAGCGTGGTAGATTTATTTGAGACTGTGTAGGTGATTCATGACCGCAGCGGCATCCTGGCGCAATAGCGTCGGAAGTTGGCGCAGCCCTTCGTCAATGACGCTGTCGATTTTCGCACGATCGGCCTTGGATGGTGCATGGAGTACGTAGTCTGCGACCATGTCCTTGCTGCCGGGGTGGTCGACGCCGATGCGCAGTCGCCAGTAATTGGGCGTGCCAAAGTGGGCGTGCAGGTCGCGCAGGCCGTTGTGGCCGCCATGTCCGCCTGCGTATTTGAGTTTGATCTGGCCTGTGGGCAAGTCGATTTCGTCGTGGACGACGAGGGTTTGCTCGGGGCTGATCTTGTAAAAGCGGGCGAGGGCGGCGGCAGACTGGCCGCTGCGATTCATGAATGTGGTCGGCTGTAACAGCCAGAGCTCATGTCCTTCGAACATGACGCGGGCTGCCAAGCCATGAAAACGGGGTTCGGGACGAAGGGTCGCGCCCGTGAGACGGGCAACTTCATCCACGAACCAGAAACCCGCGTTGTGGCGGGTGTCTGCGTACTGCGCCCCAGGGTTGCCGAGGCCGACGATGAGTCGAATATCAGGCCGAATATCGGCTTTGGGCGCAGTCGAGCTGGACATCAGATCAGCGGTGCGGACGGCGATTAAGCCCCGGTTGCTTCAGCAGTGCTGCCCTTCGGTAGGTGGATGACCACCACGCCGAGGTTGTTGTCATGGGCGTCCAGTTCGCGGAATTTCACGCCCTTGGGCGCTGTCAGATCCGCCAAGTGCAGGGTGTGATCCACGTCCAGGCTGCTCAGATCGATTTCGATGAACTCGGGCAGATCGGCAGGCATACAGGTGATTTCCACTTCGGTAATCAGATGGCTGACTGCGCCGCCTTTCTTCACGCCTACGCTGGTGGCTTCATTGATGAAGTGCAGTGGGACGTGGGCGTGCATCATTTCATTGGCAGATACGCGCTGGAAGTCAGCATGCAGAACCAGGGACTTGTAGGGGTGACGTTGCAGGTCACGCAGAACAACCTGCTCAACGTTGCCGTCAATGTCCAGATCAAGGACGTGCGAATAGAACGCTTCGTTTTCCAGGCTGTGCCACAGATCCTTGTGGATCAGGGTCAGGGAAACCGGCTCGGCGTGACCGCCGTAGACAACGGCAGGCACCAGGCCTTCGTGACGCAGGCGGCGGCTCGCACCTTTCCCCAGATCGTCACGGCGGGTGGCCTTCACTGTGAAGGAAATACTCATGGTTTTAACTCCAAACTAATCAAACAAAAACCCGCCTTGCGGCGGGAGAGAGCGATCGGGACGCGACCAACCCGATCGTTTTGCCGCTCCCTTGATTGAGTTTCAGGGAGCAGCGAAAACTTAATGGCACCTCTATAAATTCACTGAAGCCGCGCTTGCGGCGTCAAAACATGGCTCAAAATGCTCACATAGCTATCTATGCTGCGCTTTTTTGCCGTGTTTTGCCTTGCCATCATCGGCTTGATTGAATTTATAGAAGCGCCCTTAATCCTGATAAAGCGAGCTGACGGACTCGTCGGTATGAATGCGGCGTATGGTTTCACCCAGCATTCCCGCAACGGAAAGCACGCGGATGCGTGAACAGGCCTTGGCGGCGGGGCTCAGCGGGATGCTGTCGGTGACGACCACTTCATCCAACTCGGAGCCATTGATGTTTTCAATCGCCTTGCCGGAGAGCACGGCGTGAGTTGCGTAGGCGATAACCTTGCTGGCGCCGTGTTTCTTCAGGGCTTCGGCAGCTTTGCACAGCGTTCCGGCGGTATCGACGATGTCGTCGATGATGACGCAGCTGCGATCTTTGACCTCGCCGATAATGTGCATAACTTCGGCGACATTGGCCTTGGGGCGGCGCTTGTCGATGATGGCCAGATCCACGTCGTCCAGACGCTTGGCCAGCGCGCGCGCGCGCACCACGCCGCCGACGTCTGGGGAGACGATGGTCAGCTTGGTGTGCGCCTGACGCCAGATATCGCCAAGCTGAATCGGCGAAGCGTAGATGTTGTCTACGGGAATATCGAAAAAGCCTTGCACCTGTTCAGCGTGCAGGTCGATGGTCAGCACGCGGTCAAAACCCACGCCTTGCAGCATGTTGGCCACGACCTTGGCGGTGATGGGGACGCGCGCGGAACGCACGCGACGATCCTGGCGCGAGTAGCCGTAGTAGGGGATGACGGCGGTGATGCGACCGGCGGAGGCGCGACGCAGGGCGTCGGCCATCACCATCAGTTCCATCAGGTTGTCGTTGGTGGGGTGGCAGGTCGGCTGGATCACAAAGACGTCGCGACCGCGTACGTTTTCCAGAATCTCGACGTAAGTTTCACCGTCGCTGAATCGGGTTACTGTGGCCTGACCCAGGGGGAGATCGAGGTTTTCAGCAACGCGCTGGGCGAGCTCAGGGTTGGCGTTTCCCGCGAAGACCATCAGCATGGGAGCGGTTCCACTTCGAGAGTTTTCAGTAAGAAATTTTGGCTGGGCCGCTAGGGATCGAACCTAGGAATGCCGGAATCAAAATCCGGTGCCTTACCACTTGGCGACGGCCCAATTGAGGTTGCGCATTATATGGATTGATTGGCGTTGTGCAAGTTTTTTTGCGAAAAATGCGCTGGGGCGCTTTCGCGGATTGAAAGGAGAGCATGCAGCGGGGAGCGGTTCACTCCTTGGGCGATAAAACGCGGCATGTCTTGCGGTAAGGCGCTTTCTGCCTGGTGAATCGTTGGGTCGTCTGGGCTAAATGCGCAGAAAATGGCCGCGCCCGAGCCGGTGAGTTGCGGTGCGGTGTGCTGGGCGAGCCGCTTGAATAACGCGTCAATGGTCTGGCTGCGTGCACGCGCGACGGCGGTGAACGCATTGCCGCGTTCGCCGCGTAAAAAGTCCTCGAAGCGAAGCGGGGCTTGATCGCGCTGCAATAAAGGGTCGGTGAACATGCTGGCGGTACTGAGGTGTACGAGGGGGCAGACGACCAGGTAACGCATTGCGGGCAGTTCCAGCGGGGTGAGAATCTCGCCCACGCCTTCCGCCCAGGCGCTATGGCCGCGCACAAAAACCGGTACGTCGGCGCCGAGTGCTGCGCCCAGTTCGGCAAGCGCGTCGATTGAAAGACGGCAGCCCCAAAGTTGGTTAAGCACCAGCAAGGTTGTTGCGGCATCCGAGCTGCCGCCGCCTAATCCCCCGCCAAGAGGAAGACGCTTGTCGAGGTAAATGTCCGCGCCAAGTGTTGTGCCACAGGCCTGCTGCAACAGACGCGCGGCGCGGGTGGACAGGCCTTCGTGTTCCGCGACGCCCAGAAGCGGCGTGTGTTTGATGATCTGTCCGTCGTCGCGTACGTCGAAGGCCAGCTGATCGCCGAAATCCAGCAGCTGAAATACGGTTTGCAGCAGGTGGTAGCCATCTGCTCGCCGTCCAGTGATGCGCAACATCAGGTTCAGTTTGGCGGGGGCCGGCCACCAGGAAATCATGTTTGGCTTCACAGGCGCCATTGATCGATCACCAGACGCAGGGTCAGTTCGCTGCGGCGAAGCTCCAGTTTGCTGGGCAGGTTGAAACCGTCCTTGTCGTTGTAACGTTTGTATTCAATCGTCCAACCCTGGCTGTCGAGCGTTAGCAGACGGCCTTGTGGGTCGAGCGTGTAACTGTCGGCGCGTGAAGCAGGCAGGCCAAGCAACCAGGCGCGCATGGATTCGATGGGGACGCTCCAGCCTAAAGCCTGGTTGAGCATGGCTCCGGCATCGTCGCCCTGGCTTACTTGCCCCTCATGGTCAATGAGAGTGACGCCGCCAGGGTTGATGGTCAGCTGCATGGCATTTTGACCCAGCGGGGTCTTGATGCTCAAAATCTGGTCGTCGGGTTTGTGTTGCCAGTCGAAGCTGATCTGTCCGCCGCCGTTTTGCGCGATGATGGCGGCACGCCCTTCGCAGCGCCAGTTTTTGAGTTTTTGCATTGCGCTTTGTCGGGCAAGCCAAAGTTCAAGGCGCGGCGTATCCGAGTCGAGCGCTCCTGTGGCGTCGGGAGCTTCAGGCAGGCTGGCGCAACCGCCCAGCCACAACAGGCCAAGCAGCAGGGCGGTACGGGTCAGTACGTTGGCTGTGCGCGTCATCAGGGTTGGGCAGGGCGTTCGGCGCGCAGGAGCGCGTCAAGCTTGAGCAGGGGCTTGTTTTGCGGATCACGCTTCAGCGCTTCATCCAGCAGCGTGCGCGCCTCATCAAAGCGCTTCATGGCGATGAGCACGTCGATAAGATGCCCGGCAATTTCTGCATCCTGGTCGAGGGAAAAAGCCTGGCGCAGATAGTTTTCCGCTTCGGTAAGCTTGCCCTGGCGATATAAAACCCATCCCATGCTGTCGATGGTGGCTGCGCTTTTCGGGTTGAGCTTGAGTGATGTGTTGATGAGTTGGTAGGCCTCGTCCAGCTTGACGTTGCGCTCGGCCAGCGTGAAGCCGAGTGCATTGAGCGCTTCGGGGTTTTCCGGGTCTTGCGCGAGAATGGCGCGCAGATCTGCCTCGGCCTGTTCGTGCAGACCCAGCTGCTCAGCCAGCAAGGCGCGCGAGTACAACAGGTCGGGCTCGCCCGGAACTTCGTTCAGCGCTTGCAAAATGAGTTCATAGGCTGCCTGGATGCGTTCGGCTTGGCGTAGAAGCTGTGCTTCGATCAGATAAAAGCGCACGCGCTCCTCATCGCTTGGGCTCAGCGCGCGCGCCTGGGTCAAATGCTCCTGTGCTGCGGTGATGCGCCCGGCTTCCAGGTCAATTTGCGCCATGCGCAACAGAGCCTCTGTCGCTATTTCGTTCT
>CALKWL010000260.1 GCA_938004235.1 uncultured Gammaproteobacteria bacterium | reverse complement strand
GATTGACTGACGTGACTGGAGTTCAGACGTGTGCTCTTCCGATCTCGGGCACAAATTTGGCCTGGTGTACCCGGGGGTTGGTTGGGTGATTTGGCGCGACAAGGCCGAGCTTCCCGAAGAGCTGATCTTCCACTGTGCCTACCTTGGCGGTGATTTGCCCAATTTTGCGCTCAATTTTTCCCGCCCCGGCAATCAGGTGGTGGCGCAGTATTACAACTTCATTCGCCTTGGGCGTGAGGGCTACACCCGCATCCAACAAGCTTCGCAGGATGTGGCACGGTATCTTTCCGGCGAAATTGCCAAGCTCGGCCCATTTGAGTTGGTTAGCGACGGCAGTGACATTCCCGTGTTTTGCTGGAAGCTCAAGGAGCCGACCAATTTCTCACTGTACGACATGGCGGAAGCCTTGCGGCATCGCGGCTGGCTGGTGCCTGCCTATCCCATGCCTGCCAATCGTCAGGATTTGGTGGTGCAACGCATCGTGGTGCGCGAAGGCCTTAGCCGCGACATGGCTGATTTGCTATTGGACGACATGCGCCGTGCGTTGGCGGACTTTGCCAAGCAACCAAAGCGCAGCGCGACTGAAGAAGGCTCCCACTTCCATCATTAAATGATTCACCGCCGCGGCCCTTGGCCTTTCATCACCCACGCTCGCCTGGGTGAACTCATTATCAACGCACGCGCTCATCGCAAACGCCTGCGGGCGCGAGTGCCGGGCTTGGCCTGGCTTTGGCAGCCCTCACGCTTGGGCTGGTGGATTGCCTGGAGCTTTGCCATCGGCTCAAGCTGCTTTATGGTCAGCGCCCTACTTGCAAACGTGTCGATGCCACCTGAGCCTTTCACGCTCAATCTTATCTTTGCTATCGGCGCGGTCTTTTTTACGGCAGCGGCCTGGGGGCAATTTCTTGAGGCCGTCAACGCGCCGCCATCCCTTGAACTGTATGACGAAACGCCAAGCCCACGTCCGTTTCGTTTTTTTGGGTTTCGTCCTCGCATGGTGGGGTATTGGGCAAGCCTTGTGCAGTGGATCGGCACAATAACTTTTAATGTCATGACCCTGAATGCCTTTATCCCCGGGCTGAACAGTGCGGGCGAAGATTTGGCGACGTGGACACCCGACATGATCGGCAGCATCTGCTTTTTGATTGCAAGCTTTTTAGCTTTGATCGAAGTATGTCACCGCTGGTTTTGTATGCAGCTTAAGGATATGGGCTGGTGGATTGCGATGCTTAATTTGTTAGGTTCGATTGCCTTCCAGCTTTCAGCGCTGTATGCCTACATACCGCCCAGCGGGAACGAGGCGATTTCGCCCTGGCTGAATAACTTCTGGACGGCACTTGGCGCGGCGTGCTTCCTTGTCGCCTCACTGATGCTTTTGCCGGAAGCTGCGCCTGAAGATGCGGACAGCAAACATTAATAGGACTTACCGGGCTGCTGAAATACTCAAGCCAAAACACCCGCTCCCTGCTTTTGAGAGCCGAAGACCTGTTCGATACGTTTGCGTTTTTGCAGGGAGATGGCGTAGCCCTCGGTGGCGGCGATGCCGTCGGCGTCGGTGCGGGGCATGGGTTGCATTGCTGCGTTGGGTGCCTTTGAAGTCGCTGGGATCGGGTGTGACGGTCGCGCCGTCACCGCCGTCTTCGCGGTCAGTGTCATCCTTGGGAACAAAGCTTTTGTGCCCTGCCCAAGCCTGAATCAGCGTGCCGTCCACGCTGAAGTGTTCGGTTGACAGCAGGTTCTTTGCGGCGGCCTGCTCAAGAATCTGGTTGAAAAAAACGCTCATGGCATCGTGTTCAAGCAGGCGATCGCGGTTCTTGCTAAATACCGTAGGCACCCAGACCCCATCGTCCATGGCAAGACCGATGAACCAGCGAAACAGGATGTTGTACTGCGTCTACTCCATCAGCTGGCGTTCGGAGCGAATGCTGTAGAGCACTTGCAGCAGCATGGCACGTAAAAGCTTTTCCGGCGCAATGCTCGGTCGCCCGCCCTTGATCGCCGGGGCGTACAGGTCACTGAGCTTGTCGTGCATCGCGGCCAAAGCTTCATTGACCATTCGCCGGATGGCGCGGAGGGGATGCGAGGCGGGGAGATCGTCCTCCAGGGTTTGCATGATGAACAGGCTTTCAGTGGTGGTGTCGGATCCGCGCATGGGCTAAGTCTGGGGTCGGTGAAGTGGGAGCTGTTTTCAACTTTTTGGGGGGTATTTCAGCAGCCTGTTACGCAAATATTGGATTTAGCTCCCTCGCTGCGCTCTCCCCCGTCAAGGGGGAGGGAGAAAACCAGAGTTTTGCGTAAGTCCTAATTAACAGGATGTTGAAAAAGGGCTTTCCTGCCCTTTTTCAACTCACCTCGTCGCGGTACATGCCCGCGACAGCCACCGCAGATCAAGCACTTAGCATGCTTGATCTGCGTGCAAGCCATCCATGGTTTGCGTTAACAGGGTGTTTTTCAACACCCTGTTAAGTTGTCTCGATGTTTCCCTTGGGCGAGTTTATGAGCGAATAAAAACTTTGTTTGCTCATACTCATATCCGTAAATTCAATCGACTGCCCCAAAATCACATGCAAGCTCGCCCCTGTGATTGCAAAACCAAGCTTTTGGTAAAGTCTTGCCGCGGCATGGTTGGTTTTGCGCACAATCAGATCAATTTTATCCAGATTTTTTTCCTCAAACCCAAGTTTCAAGGTATCCAGCGTGATGGCCTTGCCCATACCCTTGCCAATCCAGTGAGGATGGATGGCAATGCGAAATTCAGCTTCACCCTTTTGTGATGTGCTAAGCAGGCTGAAACCCACGGTTGCACTGTGCGCTTCCGCGATATAAATCCATGTACCGGGCTTGGACTGAAACTCATCAATCCACCCTTTTTCGCGCAAGGCATAATCCATTTCAGCAAAACCATCGACATAAGACGGCCAGAGTTTGATGCCTTGAGCATCTTCAGCTTTAAGCGGTCGCAGGCTAATCATAATTTATCTTTGTGTCACGAAACCAATGATCAGAATACCGAACACGGTTACGCGCCCGTCATGATGATCGGGGTGTCGCCACCAAGGCCGGAAAGAAGTCGGCGGTCGCACTCAAAATCGAGGTCACGGCAGCGGACAGAAGCAAAAGCCCCAAAATGCGCGTCAGAATGCTCATGCCGATATCGCCCATGACGTTCTGGATGCGCTCGGCGCTTAAAAGCACCCCAGTAAAGATCAGACTGGCGAGCACAATGATGACCGTATCCTCAACCCGCGCACCAATTCCATCGACCTTGCCCATGGAAACCACGAGCGCAATCGTTCCTGGCCCCGCCGTCTTGGGAATGGCAAGAGGAATAATGGCGGGGTTACCGTCGTTATCACCGTAACTCTTGGCGGCGCGACCAAAAACCATGGCCCAGGCAGACGCGGCGATAATCAGCGATCCCGCAATACGAAAACCATCCATATGGATGCTGAACACCTGCAAAATCATATCGCCTACGAAATAGGCGACGATCAAGGTCAACAGGGTTGCCACCCCAGCCTGTAAAGCAACCGCCCTGCGCGATACCGCGCTTTCGCCGGATGTTAGCGCCAAGAAAAGAGGCACCGCCGACAAGGGGTTCATAATAGCAAGGAGCGCAATGGCAATGGTTAAATCGTGTTCTAGGTTCATGTGCCAAATTCACCGTAAGTCATAAGTAAACTGATAAGAAGCTCTCATAAAACGCGCCAAATAAATCACGAAAAATCATAACTGTCCGATTCAAACACAGCGTCCTGAGCAAGTTAGCGACATTACCCCAACCTTGGTCACAAGCTCAAACTTTACTCTGTTGACATGTGCAATAGGTCAAATCCCGCCCGCTCGTGAATCCTACACAGAGCGGTGAGCGGACAGTGCGCACATCCCCCCTGATCGCGCGGATCGACCGCCGCACGCCCGGCGCGGAACGCATCCGCAAGTGATGTAAGCACCCGGCGATACTCGCCCAGCACTTCATCCCAATCCTGTTCGACTGTCGCCAGCTCGACATCCTCCATCCGCGCATCGGCCAGACCGCTAAAGGCCATTTCCCCGGCGCGCACCTGGGCGAAGGCGATGGCGCGGGTCTGCTCGGTCAATGCGGCGTACAACGGCAGTTGCGGCGCCTGCGGACGCTCGCCCGCCCAGTGCGCGGGGCTGGCCTGCCCGGTCTTGTAATCCATCATCAACCGTCCGCCCTCCTTGCCGCCCACCCGGTCAATGCGGTCAATTTTCACCTCCAGCCGCAATCCGCCGATCTCGATGGAGCGCTTCTGCTCGCGCGCTTCGACCGTAAACGGCGGACGCGCACGTTCAATCTCCAGCCACTCCAGCACCAGCGCCGTGAGGCGTTCCATCTCCAGCGCCTGCAAACGCTCCGGCCACAGGCTGCGTCGCCGCTGTGCCTGCTCATCCACGGCGGCCCGTGCATGAGCCTGCACACAGGTACGCAAGCTCTCCTCATCGTGCGCCAACAGCCCCGCCTGATTGCCCAACTCGCCCCAAAGCAGCTCCAGCGTCCTGTGCAGCAAGGTGCCGCGCGCCATCGCATCCGGGCCAAGCTCAGGTTCGCCTAGCGCCTCGGCGCCCAAACGCAATTCGGCAAAGGCGCGAAACGGGCAGGCCGATTGCAACTCCAGCAGCCGCGCGCCGCCGCGCACCCGCGCCCCGATCTCCAGCGACGGCGCCTCCGCGTCATGGATGAACGTCATGCGCGCGGACTCGCTCCCCCCCCAACGCCCCGGCAGCGGCAAGGCGGATTGCGGCAGTTCGCCCAGGGCCAGCTCCGGCAGCGTCTCGAACAGCGGACTGGGCTCCAGTTCCCGCCCCGCATCCTGCTGCGCATGGCTGACAATCACCTCGTCGGCCAACGCCAACAGGCGCGCGCTCACCCGCCGCGCATAGGCCAGTTCGCGCGCGGGCGAGGCGTGGGGCATCCCCAAGCGCGCTTGCAAACGCAAAGGCAGATACGGATTGGGGCGCGCCTGCGGCGGCCATTGTTCATGCTGCATCCCCAGCAGCCACACGCCATCGAAGTTCAGCCCCAGCGCTTCCAGCGGCCCAAGCACCTGCACCGACGCGTCATTGTCCGCCTCGGGCTGGAACAGGGTTTCGGCGGCCAAAGCGCGCAGATGGCTCAGAAACTCGCCGCGACTCATGCGCGCCTGCACCAGCTCCAGCGCCGTCAGCGAATGCATGGCCTCCAGCCAGGCCTGACGCAACTGAAAATCCGCGCTCGACAGCTCGCCGTCTCCCGGCCAGCCGGCCAGGCGCAGCTCCTCGCCCAACCGCGCCGTCCACTCGGTCGGCGCAAGGCGCGCCGCCTGTTCCGCACGGGCAGCGGCCAGTGCGGCGAGACTGCGCCCGAAGCGCGGACAGCCGCCTTCAGCGGCCAGTTTACGCACGTAAAGCGAGGCAAGCCGCGACTCGCCCTGCTCACGCAGGCGCGCATCCAGCAAGGCGCGCGCCTCGCGCTCTTCGGCATAGCCTGCAAGAAACGGGCTGCGCAGCGCCTGACTGAGCGTCTCCAGCGCCAGGCGCGCCTCGCCCAGGTCAAACACACGCAGCGCAGACTGCACCATGCCGTGTTCACGCAAAGGCAGGCCAAGCGAGATATTCCACGCACGCGGCAAGGCCTGCCCGCCCGGCAACAGGCGTTGCGGCGCAAGCTGGGCATCCAGCAGGCGCGTCAGACGCGCGCGACGATCCTGCAAATCCGGCGCGATAATCGCCAGCCGCGCCGCAGGCTCGGTCTCCAGCCGCGCACGCGCCCAGCGCGCCGCCGCCTCGTCTTCGCGCGCGGCATCGGCCAGCGTGACCCGTCTCGCCCCGCTTGATACGCCGCCCAATCCGCCCGCCGTCGCGGATTCACCCGATTCGACAAAATCCAGCCGCGTGCCGCCTGCCGCCAGCGCATCCAGCAGGGCACGCTGCGCGGGCGTCCAGTCATCAAAGCCCAGCAGAATCAGGCGTTGCGCCGTCGCAACCCGCCGCGCATCCAGCGCTTCGAGCAGGGTTTGAATCAGCCGCCCCTCGTCCAGCCAGTCGCGCCGCGCGCAGGACTCGACAAAGCGCCCGGCCCAGCCCTGAAAGGCCAGCACGTCGTCATTGCACTCCAGCGGCTCGAACGGCATCGGAGCACGCCAGTCGCAAACCAGCCGCCAAGCCTCGCGCGCCAGCCGGGCGCTTGCCCGCGCCTGCAACAGCGGCGAGGCCTCGCGCTCGATGATCTTCTGCCACAGCAGCTCCTCCTGCATGGGCTCAAGCAACAGCGGCGCGGCGGGATCGAGCCAGCTCGCTTCATCCCACAGGCGGCGCAGCCACGCCCCCCAGGGCAGGATGTCCGGCGTCGGCCACAGCGACGCACCCTCGGCCGCGTGTTGCGCAAACTGCTTGCGCCAGTGACGCGACAGACGCTTGTTCACCGTAACCAGCAGCGCACCCTCGCGCAGCGCCGATAAAATCTCATGCGTATCCATGCTCATCCGCGCCTCCACCAGCCGGTCAGGCTCAAACGCTCGCGCCGCGCCAGCTCGACTTCATGCGGAAAACGCTCAGAGAGAAAGGCAACGAATGTGCCCGCTTCCGGCTGCACGCAGGCCAGCTCGCGCGTCTCGTCCTCGGGGTCGTAGATATGCAGTTGCCCGCCGTCCTCGGCGCGCCAGCCGGGGTTCAGGTACAGCAGCACCGTCACCGTGCGCGCCGAACGCCCCTGCGGATTGTCGTAATGTTTCTGATAACCGCCGCCGGGCGGATAAAGCGCGAAATGACACTCCAGCTCGCGCACGCCGAGATAAAGCTCACGATTCAACCCCTCGCGCAAAGTATCCATTGCCCGCCAAAACGGCTGCACGGCCTCCGAACCCTCGCCCCACTCCAGCCAGTCGATGCTATCGCCACGCACTGCCTGCGCCCGCATGGCTTGATTGCCGATTCCCGCCGGACGAAATTGCTCGCGCCGCGCCAGAGCCTCGTCACGCAAAGCCGCCACCAGCTCCGGCGCAAACGCATTTTCCAACACGGCATAACCCGGATCGGCCAAACCTTCGACCACTGGATTGAAGCATGCTTTGTCGTTCATATTTACCCACCAACGTGTTTGTTATTGCTCTCGTGTTGTTGTTCTGGCCGACCTTATTCACACCAGTTTTCAATCTTCAAGCCATCCACGCGCCTGAATTCGCGCTCATTATTGGTCACCAAAACCCATTCTTCAGCACGCGCATGGGCAGCAATCCATAAATCGTTGTTAGCAATGGTTAAGCCGCTTTTCTGCAAACTGGCTCGAATCTGTCCATAATGCTCCCCCACGGACTCTGTTAATGGCGCAACTTGAATCAAGGATTGAAGTTGATTGATAACGGCTATGGCACGCCCCTGAGACTGGCTTCTCTCTGCCCCAAATCGCAGTTCCCCAAGCGTAATGACCGACATCACCAATTCATCCGCCGTATGTTGAGCAAAGCGCGCACGCACGGCGGCTGGATTGTGCTTGGCAATGTAGATGCAGATATTGGTATCCAGCAAATAGCGTGTCGCCATTAAAAATCCTCGCGCACTTGCGGAGCATCATCGTGCCGCCATTGCGCGATGTCCTCGGGCAATTGGCTCAGCGTATCAAAAATGGCCAAGGCATCCGTTGGGCGCTCACGCAACACAACTTCGTTCCCGCGCCGAAAAATTTCGACTTGCTGCGCGTTAAAGCGAAACTCCTTCGGCAGACGAACCGCCTGGCTGTTACCCGACTGAAAAACACGCGCGTAATCCATGACCGCCCCACAAAAAAATATCTACATTGAGTATATACACTCTCGGAAATATCGTGAACCTAATCCTTGCAGTACCCTATGCCTCAATCCACTGACATGAAAAAACACCCATGCCCACCGAAACCATCCTCCACTCGCGCTGGATCATCCCCGTCGTCCCTCATGCCCAGGTTCTGGAGCAGCACAGCCTGGTCATCAACGACGGCATTATCAGCGCCATTCTGCCCACGCTTGAAGCTCGCCAGCGCGCCCGCCAAAGTCACGCGCGTGAAATCGAATTGCCGCAGCACGCCCTGATGCCCGGCCTGGTCAATGTGCACACCCACGTTGCCATGAACCTGCTGCGCGGCGTGGCCGACGACCTGCCCTTGATGACCTGGTTGCAGGAGCACATCTGGCCGCTGGAAAACCAGCTTTTGAGCGATGCATTTGTGTTCGATGGCAGCCAACTGGCCTGTGCCGAACTGATTCGCAGCGGCGTGACCTGTTTCAACGACATGTACTTCTTCCCCGCCGCCACCCTGCGCGCCGCCGAAGAAGCTGGTTTGCGCGCCTCGATCGGCTTGACCGTGATCGACTTCCCTACCGCATGGGGACAGGATGCCGACGACTACCTGCGCAAAGGCCAGGCGCTGCATGAAGAATGGCATATCCGCTACAGCGAACGCAGCGCCCTGGCGCGCAGCCTGCGCGCCGAACTCAACCTGCTGGATGAATGGCATGGCAACCCGCGCATCTCATTCATGCTCGCCCCGCACGCACCCTACACCGTCAGCGACGCGCCGCTTGAGCGCGTTCGCGAACTGGCGGACAAGCTGAGTCTTGGCATCCACATGCACGTGCACGAAACCGCGCAGGAAGTGGCCGATGCCGAACGCCAATACGGCGAGCGCCCATTGGCGCGTCTCGACCGCCTCGGCCTGCTCAATGAGCGTTTTCTGGCCGTACACATGACCCAGCTCAACGACGCGGAAATCGACATGCTGGCGCAACGCGGCGTGCATATCGCCCATTGCCCGGAATCCAACCTCAAACTGGCCTCCGGCATTGCCCCGCTCGCCAAACTACGCGCCCACGGCATCAATGTCGGCATCGGCACCGACGGCGCAGCCAGCAACAACGACCTTGACCTGCTCGGCGAAACCCGCACCGCCGCCCTGCTCGCCAAAGGCCATTCCGGCGACGCCGCCGCCGTACCCGCCTTTGATGCGCTCTACATGGCCACCCTGGGCGGCGCACGCGCACTGGGTCTGGGTGCTCGCATCGGCTCACTCGAACCCGGCAAGGCCGCCGACCTGATCGCCATCGACCTCGGTCAGATCGAAACCCAGCCGCTGTTCGACCCCATCGCACAAATCATCTACGCCGCCGGGCGCACGCAAATCACCCACCTGTGGGTCGCCGGACGCATGTTAATGAACGAGCGCCGCCTTATGACCCTCAATGAAGACGACCTGCTCGCCAAAGCCCGGCAGTGGCAGGATACAATCCGCTCGCTTTGAACCCGCGCATGACACTTCAGGACAGCCAACATGAATGAAAACCCAAGCATCGACTGCATTGTTTACCGCAGCCGCATCAAAGACGGCATGTATCTCTACCTCGCCGCCAACCACCCCTACGCCGAACTGCCGGAAAACGTGCGACAAGGCATGGGACGCGACCCCATTGAGGCCATGCGCCTTACGCTCACCCCGGAACGCAAGCTCGCCCGCGTGGATATTGCCCAGGTCATGGAGAATCTGCGCGAACGCGGCTTTCACCTGCAAATGCCGCCGCGCGCGGAATATCTGGCGACGTGGGATAACGACAAGCTGGGGCTGCGTGGTCAACTCGAAGAGCAATAAACGGATACAGCGAACTCCACCCATGCACCACCCCCTAATCTCCAGCCTTATCGTTGCGTCCTTGATTGCCGCTCTAAGCGGCTGCTCAACCCTGCCCCGCTCCAGCGCCGTACCGCCTGAACATGCGGAAAGCGCCGTCATTCCCGGCATGGAGGGCATACGTTATGTCGAGGGCAACCCGAAGGACATGGCGCGGATGCGCGAAGACACCATTGCGCTGTGGCCGAAGGAGCTGGCCTGGCAGGTTTCGCAGGGCAAATCCGGCGAGCAGTTGCAGCCTTCCCATATGCTCGCCCTATCGGGTGGTGGCGACAAAGGGGCATATGGGGCAGGCTTTCTGAATGGCTGGACGAAAAGCGGCACTCGGCCCGAATTTTCGCTGGTCACCGGCGTGAGTACCGGCGCGTTGATCGCGCCGTTTGCCTTTCTGGGTGCGAATTATGACGACGAGTTGAAGGCGTTTTACACCAACACGTCGCGCGAGGATCTGGTCGAGCTGCGAGGCCTGCTTGCGGCCATCACCGACGATTCACTGATCGACACCACGCCGTTGCTGAATCTGATCCGTCGGGAAATCACGCAGGAGGTACTGGATAAAATCGCCGTCGAAGAAGGCAAGGGTCGCCTGCTGCTGATTTCAACCACCAATATCGACACTGGACAGCGCGTGATCTGGAATATGACCAAACTGGCCACCATCCAGGATCCGCGCACATTGGACATGTTTCACAAGGTGATGCTTGCCTCGGCGGCCATTCCAGCAGCCTTTCCGCCCGTCATTTTCGAGGTCGAGCTTGACGGAAAACGTTACAGCGAAATGCACGTCGATGGCGGCACTACATCGCAGGTGTTCATCTACCCGCCCAATATCAAGCTGGGCAAACTCGCCCAGCAACACGGCGGCGAGCGCAAGCGTGAGCTGTTCATCATCATGAACGAGCTGATCCACCCGGATCGCGAACAAACCGAACGCAGCGTGTTTCATATCGCCGGACGCGCCATCGGCACGCTGATTCATTCGCAAGGCGTGGGCGATCTTTACCGGCTTTACGCCACAACCCAACGCGACGGGGTCAAGTTCAACTACACCTATATCCCCGCCGACTTCAAACACCCGAATGCCAACGTCTTTAACACCGAGTACATGCGCGCCCTTTATGCACGCGGCTACAAGGAAGCGACCTCCGCTAAACCCTGGCACCACACTCCGGAAGAACGCTGAGAATTGTGGTTATTTCAATCATGAGCGCCCGATTGTGCTACTTGATAGCATGAGTCCAGTGCTGAAATGAGTCATGACCGCGCAACTCCTGGTTTTCTATCCGCGAAACACGAGGATGACCCAGCATCCCGCTTCAGAAGCTCACCAGGAAACTCGGCGCATCTATTCCTAAATAAACGTGAAACAACGCACGGAACTCCCTCGTTGGAGCAAGATTTAACGAGGATGTTGACATCATCAACCTCGTCCTTATAATGCGCGCTCTGTTTCGACAGGCGCGTAGCTCAGCTGGTTAGAGCACCACCTTGACATGGTTCGCGGAAAATTTCGCACTGCTCGCTGCAATCCTCCCCTCGCGCCAATTCAATCACTTAGGGTTATCTTTGCACCTTTAATGCCATATCCAACAAGGCTTTTGGCTATAATTGTGCCAATTTTTTGTCCCAGAAAATTTCACGCCGACTGATTGAATTTGAGCATTACCCTGAAATCAACACGCGATTTTGACGAAAAATTTCCTAATTTTCTTCGACAAGTCCAACGCGAAATTTTTCGTATCCAGTGGGCTTTGTTGCACAAAGTCGCAACGGGAGGCATGACCCCAAACCCCAGACGGATTTACGCTACGGGCACCGTCACAGGACACCCAAGTCGCGTGAAACGGTTGAGCAAGGCCACGCGGATGTGTAACTCCGTGACCTGACGTTCAAAGGTTCTGGCCATCACGCGCTCGCCCAGCCGTTTGAAACAGTGCATCTTGGTCTCCACCAGGCTTCGTCTGTGGTAGCCACTCCATTTTTTCCAAATGCGTGAGCCCAAGCGTTTGCACGCGCGGACGGCCTGATTCCGCACCTGTGCACCCGGTGACGTGTCTTTCCATACCTGGGCATTTTTGCGCGGCGGGATGACGGCTTGGGCGCCCCGCTCGGCAATGGCGGCATGACACGCCTTGGTGTCATACGCGCCGTCAGCGCTGACGCTGGCAAGTTTCTCGTCGGTCGGTATCTGCGCCAGCAGATGAGGAAGCATGGGCGCATCGCCCACGCCATTGTCGGTCACTTCGATGGCGCGTATCTCCAGGGTCTGGGCATCAATACCCAGATGCACCTTGCGCCACTGTCTGCGGGACTCCGCGCCGTGCTTTTTTCGCTTCCATTCACCTTCGCCCAGGAACTTGATCCCGGTGCTGTCCACCAGTAAGTCCAGGGCTGTCGTGCTGGCTCGGTAGGGCAGTTGAACCCGGAGTGTTTTCTGGCGACGACTCAGGGTGCTGTAGTCAGGCACAGGCCATGGCAGGTCGGCCAATCGAAGCAGGCTTTGGACAAACCCCAGCGTCTGGCGCAGCGCAAGACCAAACAGACTTTTGATACTCAGACAGAATTGGATGGCGGCATCCGAAAACGTCGGACTCCGACCCCGCTTGCCCGTGGGCGCGGCAAACCACGCCATGTCCTTGTCCAGCCAAACACTCAACGAGCCTCGGGTCTTCAGTGCCTGGTTGTATTCGCGCCAGTTGGTGGTTTTGTACCGACGCTTCGTCGGCTTTCCGTCTTCGTGTACTCTCATTTCCGAAGCGTATCAGCTCACGTTAGCGCTGACTTTGTGCAACAAAGCCTATCCAGTGCGTAATTTTTCGCGGTTAAATTGCGCTTGCACCGTCCTCTCAGGATAAAAAATATTGCGTTATTGATCCGGCCTCATAAAGTTTAAACTTTGCGCATAGCTTGATGCTCTAATCGGGCATGGAAAAAGAAAGCGCAAGAAATCAAACATTGGAGCAGTTGCACGAGAGGCGAAAGCAAGTCATTCGGCTGCATAAACAAGGCATCAAGGTCATGCAACTGGTGAAGATGACAGGGCTGAGTTACCCGACCGTACGCAACACCTTGGATCTATTCGAACAGGGCGGCTGGGTCGCTATCAAACCTGCTGCGCGTGGTCGTGACCGAGGCGATGCCCGCTTACTCACACCCGAGCAAGAAGACCACATTCAAAAGACCATCTGCGACACGCGCCCCGAGCAGTTGAAGATGGACTTCTTTTTGTGGAGCTGTGCTGCCGTGATGCAGCTCATCGAGCAGGAATACGACTTGAAGATGAGCGTGCGCACGGTGGGAAAATACTTGGCACGCTGGGAGATCGGAAGAGCGTCGTGTAGGGAAAAAGTGTAGATCTCGGTGGGCGCCGGAGCATTAAA
>CALKWL010000259.1 GCA_938004235.1 uncultured Gammaproteobacteria bacterium | reverse complement strand
CCACCGAGATCTACACTCTTTCCCTACACGACGCTCTTCCGATCTCGGCATGATGCAGCGGCTGGGGCATTTCAGCGGATCCGTGCTCGGACAACCGCCGCACTCTTTCGGCTCACCGCTTGGCGTCCACGGCAGGCCGCGCTGAATGGCCTGCGTGCTTTCATTGCGTTGCGCTTCGAGTGCGCATTCGCGCGGGCAAATCTTCTCATCGTCATTCGGGCACTTGGTGCATTCATCCGGATTGTATTTCGAATTCTTCACGTAGTAACCGATGATTGCAGAGGTAATGCAGCGGTCAGCCTCCTCTCCACGACCCGGGCACTGCGGAGCAAAGTCTTTCCAGAGGTAATCAACCGTCCTCTTGAACGCCTCGCAGAACCCGCGTTTGTCAATCACCGGTGCAGCATCAAGAATGGCGGCATCGTTACACGGATTATTCCCCGCACCCTGCCACCCCTTGAAGCGTTTAACAATATTGTTCAGGGTGTCGTTGCCGAGGCGAAACGCCATGGGTGAAGCGTCAACATTGAAATAGCGGCTGGTGTTGTCAATCAGGAATTTTTCCTGATCGCAGCAACCCAACATGACATTATTTTCATTCGGACAGCACAGTTGGTTGGGATCGCTCAAGCCCGCACCATTCGGCGGCGGAGTGGAACACTGCTTGTTGGCCTTTGGATCGCTGGTGTAAGAAGTGTTGCACTGTTGCGGCGTCTTGCCGTTCCAGGAGGGCAGATAGAAACCCGACACCCCTCCTGTCTGCGCATTGGCAATCAGAATATTCGCCGAGGGAACGCGATCGACGCGAGGCACCAGACAACTGAAGGTCGTCTTGTTTGGATTACTCGGTTTTGCGTCAGAAGATGGACACTCGCTGGGGGTTGCCCAGTTGAGCCCCGACCAGGCAGCGTAGCGTGACCAGTTGCCCTGCGCCAGGAAATTGCTCAGCCGCTGCTTGAAGACATCGTTATTCAACGAGCTTCCCATGTAGTGCGTCGCACCGCCGTCGCCAAGCCCCATGGCAACAGGAAGGTAGGCGTCATCCACGTAAGAAACATCGAAGTCGATAAGCGATGTGCCGTGGGTGTCGTTGGGGTTGGGGAAAGCGTTTCCAGTTGCCGGGTTCTGCGAAATAATGGTGTATTCCAGCAATTGGCCTGGAGCATCGTGCCCATAGTCGGCGCCCGAAGTTCCAACCCAGCAACCCGGGCATGGAAGCGCGCCACTCCAAGAAGCATCTCGCTTTGTGCGCTGATTTTCGTTTAGAAGCTTTTCAAACACCGTGAAATTGGCATTCAACACATAAACTCTCACCGCATCGTAAAATCCCCCGCGCGCGCACGGACGATCCTTGGGAATCGCGACTGTTGCCGCGCCGCCCGGCGGGATTCCAGCGCCCTCCTGCCCCTGATTGACGACGATGCGCAGTAGGCCTCCGGTTCCGCAATTCGACCCGGGATTGCCCGCATCCTGCGGCGCCTGGATCACCGGGTAAATAGGGGTATTCAGCGAGTTATGGATGCGTATATGGCGCTGGAAAGGATCCGTATCGGCGAAAACCGTCGTGGCCATGAGGAGGGCTTGGCCTAGGACGAACGCTGCTGAGATGAAAGTGCTATGTTTGTGAAACATCGTTAACGGCCTGAAAAAAAGGGCGGCATCCAAATTCCGTGTAAAGGTATATCCACGAGGTTAGTCGGTCATAGAGCACAAGGCATATCGAATTGACTTATGTAATGATAAATCCAGCGAGTTCATAACGATGAGTTCTGACAAACCAAACGTCATTTTTGTAGATGACGATCCCCGCACCGGCGACCTGTTTCGGCGCTTTGCGCGCAACGAAACTTTCGATGTCGACATTTTCCGTTCGCCGCAAAACGCTCTGGAGCGTATTGAACAATCCCCTGCACCAGCTCTGATCATTTCCGATCTGAAAATGCCCGGCATGAGCGGCATCGAGCTTTTGCAGGCTGTACGCGGGCAGCATCCGAAACTGCCGTTTATCCTGATTACCGGCTACTCCACCATGGACGACGCTATTGAAGCGTTGCGCCTGGGAGCCACGGATTTCGTTAAAAAACCCTTTGATATGGATGAGCTTTTGGCGCTGGTGCGCGAACAACTTGACCGCCCCCCCAAACCTGCTGCGCCGACCCTGCGTTATGGCGGAATGCTGGGCGACTCGGCGGCGATTCGCGCCGTGTACAAGGTCATCGAAAAAATTCACGACGTGCGCGTCAACGTGATGATCGAAGGCGAATCCGGCACCGGCAAGGAACTTGCCGCGCGCGCCGTGCACAATCTGTCCGACTTCGCTGACAAACCCTTCGTGGTCATCGACTGCGGCGCCATCACCGGCTCACTGCTCGAAAGCGAGCTCTTCGGCCATGAAAAAGGCGCCTTCACTGGCGCGCACCAGACCAAACGCGGTCTGTTGGAGGTTGCCAGCGGCGGCACGCTGTTTCTTGATGAAATCGGCAATATTTCCGATGCCATGCAAACCAAGCTGCTGCGCGTGGTGCAGGAGCAACAGGTTACGCGGGTGGGCGGCATTACCCCGATTGATATCGATGTCCGCTTTGTGGCGGCCAGCAACCGGGAATTGAGCACACTGGTCGAGCTTGGGCAATTTCGCCATGACCTCTACCACCGCCTCAACGTCGTCAAGCTGCGGATGCCGCCGCTGCGTGAACGGCGCGAAGACATACCCACCCTGCTGCATCATTTTCTGCGTGAGTTTGCCGAACGCTACCACCGCGATGTCAGCGGTTTTGACAGCGCAAGTCTGCAACGCCTGAATGACTACGACTGGCCGGGCAATGTGCGCGAGCTTAAAAACCTGATTGAGCGCCACGTCGCTCTGGCCGAACAGCCCCTACTGAATATTGACCCAGGCAGTCCTGCGGTCAGGTTAGGCGCCCCCAAACTCCAGACCGTACGAGAAAACGTGCCGCCCATAGAGCAGCACGAGGAAGCAGGCATCGACGCTGACCACCCTACGCTGGAAGAACTAGAGCGTCGCTACATCCTCAAGACGCTGCAACGCCTGGACGGTAATCGCGAACAAACGGCGCGTGCCTTAGACATCAATAAATCAACCTTATGGCGCAAATTGCAAGGATTTGGCAGCGAATGATTGCAAAAAGCACGATCAGTCGGTGCAAAATGCAACCGCCGTGTAAGGCTCGTGTAAGCCTTGTTTTATTTTTCTTTGATTTTTAAACAAAAAATCTTCGTGATCACAATTGGCACAGGCCGTGCACTAGCTAAAAGCGTGTTCAAAACACAAAACTCTAAACATGAGGAGATCAACATGCAGAGCAATCGCCGTGTATTTTTGAAGGGCAGCCTGGCTGCCAGCGCCGTTGGTATCGCTGTAGGCGCAGGTCTGTTGACCCCGCGCGCTGTATTCGCTGCGTGGCCGGAAGCCGCGTTCAAGGCCAAGAGCGTGGCTGACGCCCTGACCGCCGTCATGGGCTCAGGCGCCATCACTGAAAGCGCCGACGTCAGCGTCAAGGCTCCGGACATCGCTGAAAACGGCGCGGTTGTACCTGTGACCGTTGAAGGCAAGGCCGCGGCTGAAGCCGTTGCTATTCTGGTTGAAGGCAACGAAATGCCGCTGGTTTGCAACTACGCTCTGACCGGTGCAGCGGCTTACCTGTCTACCCGCATCAAAATGGGCAAGACCTCCAACGTTATCGGCGTTATGAAGACTGGCGGCAAGCTGCTGGCTGCCAAGAAAGAAGTTAAGGTCACCATCGGTGGTTGCGGCGGCTAATCGCCCCCTCCGCGCTGACTTTACGAACTAATACACTCACTAGGAGATATTTCAATGGCTGGTAGCATCAAAATCCGCGCCTCTCTTTCTGGCGACATGGCTGAAGTCAAGTGCCTGATCACTCACCCGATGGAACCCGGTAACCGCAAGGATAAAACCACCGGCGCCGACATTGCCCCGAAGTTCATCACTGAAATTTCAGCTGATGTTGGCGGCAAGACTGTCATCGCCGGCAACATGTCTGCGGCTGTATCCAAGAACCCCTACCTGTCCTTCAAGGCTCCGGCCAAGGCGGGTGACAAGGTTGTCGTCAAGTGGACCGACACCACTGGCGAATCAGACTCTGCTGAAGCTGCCATTGCTTAATTTTTAAGTCCTTGGCAATGGCTGATTGATCCTCAACAGCCTGCTCAGCACCAATAAAACGGCTCCATTGTGAGCCGTTTTTTTATCTGAGGGCTGAAAAGCTCATCCATGAGTTTTTCAGCCCTACCGATTTGCGAGCGGGACATCCATGTCCCGCCGTAACAGAGTGCTGAGATACTTATGTCAGCACCCTGTTACGGCGTTTGACCAGGCAGCGCTCCTCTCATGTCGAATTTGCACACCCCTCCGTTAGACTTCCGTAATCCGACTTCCGGCAAGCCAGCCCATGCCCCACCTCACCGCCTTCATCGACCGCTGGAACGCCGTCTCCGGCTCCGAGCGCGCAAACTACCAGCTCTTTCTCACCGAGCTATGCGAACTGCTCGACTGGATGAAGCAGGCAAGCCGCTCACCCGCTGGGATGGCATCAGCAAGAAAATCAATCCCGTAACGGGTGAAGAAACTCCCGATGAAAGCGCCCGC
The DNA here is from genome assembly GCA_938004235.1 of uncultured Gammaproteobacteria bacterium. Classification (GTDB taxonomy): domain Bacteria; phylum Pseudomonadota; class Gammaproteobacteria; order Halothiobacillales; family Halothiobacillaceae; genus Thiofaba. Next base: position 502 of record CALKWL010000259.1, on the reverse strand, counting down.
CTGCCCGTCGAACGCTATCTCAACCCGCGCAAGGCCGAGTGGCTGCAGGCGGACTACATCGTCGGCAACCCGCCGTTTATTGGCGACAAAGCCATGCGCCGCGCCTTGGGCGATGGTTATGTCGATGCCGTGCGCGCGACCTGGCCTGAGGTGCCGGAATCCGCCGATTTGAAGATCGCCCGCTCTACAACAAAACCCGCTACTTCGAGACCTTCCCCTTCCCCGAAGCCACCCCCGAACAGGCCGAGCAAATCGACGCCCACCGCAAGCGCCAGCAAGCCACGCATCCAGAAGTCACCCTCACCGCCCTCTACAACGTGCTGGAAAAACTGCGCACCGGCGAAATCCTAAACGCCAAGAACAAGCCCCTCCACGAAGCCGGGCTGGTGTCCGTGCTCAAAAGCCTGCACGACGAACTGGGTGCCGCCGTATTCGCCGCCTACGGCTGGGATGATCTGGCCGCACAACTGGTCGGCCAACCCGGCGCCACCACCCCACTACC
>CALKWL010000258.1 GCA_938004235.1 uncultured Gammaproteobacteria bacterium | reverse complement strand
GATTGACTGACGTGACTGGAGTTCAGACGTGTGCTCTTCCGATCTCCTCGGGAAAACCTCCGCCCAGGCCGGAGGTCAGCAGAACATCGCCGACGATGACATCGGCCTGCTTGGGAAAGTGATGAACCTCCAGCTCGTCCGGCGAGCCTGCTCCACGCACGATGCCGCGCTGCCCGGAGCGCGCCACGCGCACCGGAATGGCGTGCTGATCGTCCGTAAGCGGCATGACTTCGGCGGTTGTCGCTCCAACATGCACGACCTGACCGAACACGCCGGCGCCAAGCAAGGCAGCTTGTCCGACATAGACTCCGTCACGCACTCCCCGGTCAATCAGGATGGTTGGGTTGTTAGCGGCTTTCGCATTGCGTAAAACCCTCACCAGCATGACATCCATATCCAGCGCGGCGGTGGCTTTTAACGCCGTGCGCAAGCGTTTGTTTTCCTGCTCGACTGACCAGAACGTCTGCATTTGGGCTTGCAATAACGTTCTCTCGGCCTTGAGTTGCTGATTCTCAAGCTCCAGGGCGTTTCGGGATTTCATGGATTCCTGCGTATCCATCCAAACCTGTCCAGGCAAGGCAACCGCGCGTTGAAGGGGGGCGATCAGCGTCAACAGCCCGCCGCGAAAGCCCTCAAGCAGATGCAGGCGCGCATCCGCCAAGTACAGTCCCAACGCGGCGAGCAGCAGCACGGCCAACCAGACGGGCCGACTCTGTGCACTACGAAAGAGGGGAGGCACTTGGCTCAGTACTCACATATTGTGATGTTATACGGCTCTAGTCCGAATGTTTCATAAATTCGCGCGATGATCGCGCAGGATATTGTTCGTACAAGGGATTTTCCGAAGAAGCGCCGTATCGGGTCATACGGTCGAATGAGGAAAATTCCTTGTACGGACAAGAGACCAGCGAGGGCGGGTGTAATTTATGGAACATTCGGGCTTTCATTATTCGACTGAAAACAGCGGGCTGTAACGCTCATCGATCAGCTCAAGAACACGCCCGCCGCCGCGTGCCACGCAGGTCAGGGGGTCATCGGCCACAATGACCGGCAGCCCCGTTTCTTCCATCAACAGGCGGTCAAGATCATGCAGCAGGGCGCCGCCGCCGGTGAGCACGATGCCGTGTTCCGCAATATCTGAACCCAATTCGGGCGGTGTCTGCTCCAAAGCCATACGTACCGCCTGCACGATGCCGTACAGAGGTTCCTGCAAGGCTTCAAGAATCTCATTGCTGTTCAAGGTAAAGCTGCGGGGTACGCCCTCGGCCAGGTTACGCCCCTTGACCTCGATTTCACGCAAATCGCGCCCCGGGTAGGCGCAGCCAATGTCTTTCTTGATGCGCTCAGCCGTGGCTTCACCAATCAACATGCCGTAGTTGCGACGCACATAGCCAATGATGGCGTCGTCGAATTTATCGCCGCCGATACGCGCCGAGGCGGAGTAAACGATGCCGTCCAGGGAAATCACGGCGACTTCGGAAGTTCCGCCGCCAATGTCCACCACCATTGAGCCGCGCGGTTCATCTACATTGATTCCCGCGCCAATCGCCGCGGCCATCGGCTCTTCAATCAGATAGGCCTTACGGGCGCCAGCTCCCAGAACTGACTCGCGAATCGCACGGCGCTCAACCTGGGTGGCGCCGACCGGCACGCATACCAGTACGCGCGGACTCGGACGCAACAAACCGCTGCTATGCACCTTGCGAATGAAATGCTGCAACATTTTTTCTGTGACGTGAAAATCGGCGATCACGCCATCACGCAGCGGGCGCACCGCCGTGATATTTTTCGGTGTGCGCCCGAGCATTTTTTTGGCTTCGATACCGAAGGCCTGAATCGCATTCTGACCGCCGTCCTGACGTATGGCCACGACTGAGGGCTCATCCAGAACGATATTTTTGCCGCGCATATAGATCAGCGTATTGGCGGTGCCAAGATCAATTGACAGATCCGAGGAAAACATGCCGAATAGATTTTTAAACATGATAATGTATTGATTTATAACAAGAAATTACTTAAGTCTTATCAAGCGAAGCAGAATGCTAATTTAACCAAGTTGTTCACTCTAACAATGCCGTGCTTCTTGGGCAAGGCCTCACGCTATGCTACATTCCAAGACCGCACTATGACCCGATACAAAGCGAGTTATCCATGTCGATTACACCTACCGAGGTGATGAAAAGATCGGAAGAGCACACGTCTGAACTCCAGTCACGTCAGTCAATCT
>CALKWL010000257.1 GCA_938004235.1 uncultured Gammaproteobacteria bacterium | reverse complement strand
AGATTGACTGACGTGACTGGAGTTCAGACGTGTGCTCTTCCGATCTAGGATGGATGCCAGCGTGCCGATTCGCAACGGATCATGGTTGGGGATGGTGACATGGTGTTCACTCCGCGCATGACTGGTCAGGCGGATATGGCTGCCGGTTTGCCGGGTGACGGCATAACCGAGCCGCCCAAGCCGCTTGACGAGCTCAGAACCCGAAAAGTCGCGCGGAATTCTCATGCCGCCAACACTTCTTCACGGGTGATGTGCAGACGAATCAGACTGGGGGTTTTGCCTTCATCAAAGTGGCAATGCACGGCATCGCGCACCTGCGCGTGCAAATCTTCCAGGCTATCGGCCTCGGTGAAGATGTCCGCGCCTACAGCGCGGGCGACAAAGCCCCCCTCGGGGGCTTCTTCGACGATGAAGTGGAGTTCGCTCATGGTGGTATTCCTCAAAGCATACGCAGCAGTTGTACGCCATTCGGCAGATCAACGTCATTCACCACCACGTCGTAATCTGTAAAGTCACGCGGAACATCCACTTTTTTGGTCGCTTTGATACGCTCAAACAGCGCATGTGCCGGGGCATTACCAAGCTCCGAGTCGTGTTTGAAGACGTACAGCCCGCGTGTGCTCATTTCACCACGTGCGGCGGAACGGTCGTGCTCGAACATCTGGCTCAATGCCTGCCAAAGCAGTTGCAGGTCGTCTTCGCCAAAGCCGGTTTGCTTGGCAAGAAAGCTGGAAACGAAACCATGCGCGACATACAGGCCGTAAGGGATGGTGTGTTTGCGACCTTGGATACCAATTTGTTCCTCAATCGACTTGTCCTCTGTCCGCGCGGCACATACCGTGAGGGCGTGTTCCTGAATAATGACGGGGTCGACGGAGCGGGCGAAGGTCAGTTGCACCGGACCGCGCACCTGGCCGCACTTTTGGTCCCCCGTAGACATGACCGCGCCAAAGGTACGCACGTCATAGAAATTCTGACACATCCAGTCACGCGCTTTGTTGACGTCGTCGCTGCTGCCTTTGCGTTTTTTGTCCTTGCCGGATTTTTTCTCTTTCTCCGGGGCGGGTTCCTGTGCAGGAGCCAGCGCAAACTCAGCCACGCTCACCGCCTCATCCAGTTTCAGCGCGGAATAGGCGCGCTGGTGTTGCAGGTTGAGAATGGCTTTTTCGCGTACGTAGATTTCAAAACGCTTTTCGCCGGGCGTTGGCTCGCGCTGCTCCTGGTCATGCGTAAGGGCAACAAAGTTGCGCACCTTGCGCTTGAGCGCCACATCGGTCACCAAACCGTTTCCGGTTTCCGCATCCAGGCGCGGCAGGTTGCCGGCGTCGGGGTCACCGTTGGGATTGCCGTCTTTTACATCAAACAACAGAACGAAGTCATAGCGGTGGGTCAGGCTCATTTTTTATCTCCCTCGGGTGTGGCGGTTTCAGTTTTGGTGAAGAAATTCTGACGCTGGTGGTAGTAACCCAGGGCGAAGCGCCCCTGCTCGGGCAAGGGAAGCTGACGAGGAAAATCGGCCAGCCCTTGCATGATTTCGCCAATCAGCTTTTCCATCTGCACGGCGCGACCCTGATGGAGTTTGCCAAGATGGTGGTTTTTCAGTCGCAGCAAGGTGGTGAACACGGAAACCGGCGTACTGGAAGCCGCGCCGTAATAGCGGTCGCGGATGGTGGCATTGAGGCCGGGGCTGGCCTCTTCCTGGATTTTTTCCAGTACGGCGAACAAGCGGCCTAAGCGGTAGGCGGGATTAAGGTTAGCTGGATCGAGCATGGGCAGGAACTCCCTTTCGTTAGTGTTGGCACGACGGATAAGACGGTTGAGATAAGCCTTGATGGCGGCGGCGCGGGCGTAAGTCGGTTTCTGTTCCGCGCGGCAGCGTTGCACCGCCAGATTCAGCAACGGTGCCGGATACGGGATGCCTTCAAGAATGGCGCGCATGACTTCGCCGCCCAGATTGGGTGGAATGTTGTCCGCCTTGTTCAGCAGCGCCAGCCCGGTGAGCAGACGGAACAGAGACAAATGTTCCGGCTCATCAACGTCATGAACGATACGGATGTCCTCGAAATGGCCTTGGATGCGTTGCGCCAATTCAAGCGCCGTGGCCGTCTCCCAGAAACGGATGGCGATGCGCGCAGCGTTGGGCGCCAAACCGAGAACATGGAAACGAGTGGTCGCATCTCCAACCGCGAACTTGCCGGATTGCACTGCCGAATACAGGGCGCTCAGAGCGCCGGTTCCTTGTTCGGGGTCATCACGCATGATTTCACCAAACAACATTTCCAGCTCATGCGGCTCCTCCGCCCAGAACACCGTGGAGGTATCGCCGACCTGCATGCGTTGGCGGGAATCGCGCGCCAACAGGTGGTTCAGCGCGGTGGTGTAGGCGAAGGCAGCCGATTTTCCGATGGGAAAGTTGTAACCCTGTTGTTTTCCATAGGATGAAACAGACGGTATCGCTCCGGTATTCGCCGCAGATAAGGCAGCTGGCTTGTCACATACCCCTTTAGTTTTTGGGTGGAGCCGAGCTATTTGCTGAAACTCACCAGACACGAGACACATGGCAAAAACAGATTCATCATCAGCGTTTTCATCCGTTTGATCTGTATTGGCAATTGCGTTGCTGATGAAAGTAGCAACAGCCGCCTCATGAAAAATCGGCTCGGGTTCTCCATTTAGCGAGAACGTGATATTTGCCCCTGGAATCTTGAACAACTCAGGAGCAGAAGGAGCATCCAAAACTTTCAAATACTCGTGCCGCTGGTAGAACTGCGATACCGCTGACAAACCAACGGACTCGGGTACTAAGGTGGAAAGAGCACTTATTCGAGACACAAATGAATCGAGTTGTCTTTTTGCTTTCTCAGGTGTATCGGTTGGGTCTGGCTCGCCGTTTGGCTTTCGCTTTCGTTGCCCAAGGACAAAGCCATAGTGATCCCACAAAAAGTTGGGTTTCTGCCATGCGTTAGTTCCAGAACGAATTTCTGATTGAGGGACGAGCATTGCTTTCCCGCGACGATCGGTGTCGCTCGTCATGTTCAAGAGATGAATAAAGTTGCCTGTTTTATCCAAAACAATGACGAAGGGAATTTCTTTGCGTTCCCATCCCGGCGGCGCGAGTTCAGCACGTTCGTAGTAACGATTGAGCGCTTGCAGAATCATGACCGCACCTCATCGCTGCTCCAGGCTGGCACATTGACCACACCGTTTTCCATGCAGGCACGGAAGAAACGGGGTTGCGGATCGGACGGGTTGGAGAAGTCCAGGTCATGCAGCATAAAACCCAAATCACGGGTTTCCATAATGGCAGGCATTTCACTGTCCGGGTCATCGACCAAGCGGAACGCGGCGGCAAACTCGCGGCAACCAAGGTAAGGCTGATTCACGCACTGACCTTTGCGCGCACGGCGCTCGAACATCTCCTGAAATTTCATCGGCGTGTTGTCCGGCGCAGCGCCCGGCAATACCTCCAGATCAGCATGAATGCGATAAGCCACATCGCGCAGAAACAACCCGGCGCGCTGCTGGCGCTCGTCCTCGATGTATTGCGCCAACTCGCCTGTCGCGTGCCTCATCGTAGTTTCCACATTGCGCGTGGACACCACGCCGGAAACCTCGTTGCGTCGCAAGTTGATCCAGCGTATCGGCTTGAGCACTTCGATCTTGCGCACATGCCAGCGCAGCGCCGGTTTCCACAAAATGGCCTCAAAACAGGCGCGTGCAGCGGAAGGTGTCATGACGTCATAGCTGACCCGCTCGACTTTCATTTCCGGGCGGGTGAAGCAGGCGTAGGAGCCGGTGAGTTCAAGGCAGTAAGTTTTCATGTTTTCCTTCCTCAATGTCGTTACACGGCGAGCACCTGGACGTAACCTGCGTTGCTGTAGTCGATGATTTTCTGGTCGTGCGTGACCAGTCGAGCGTTGAGGCAGCGGGCACTGGCAACCAGCAGTCGATCTGCCGGATCCGAGTGGAAGCCCCCCGGGAGATTGCAGCTGTCGATGGCAATTTGAATGTTATCCAAACCCAGAAGACGGATTTCCGGGCGGGACAGTGCCTGCGCGATCCAAGGCTCCACGCTCATGGGCAAGCGTAGCCGCCCTTTGGATTCCAACAAGGCAATTTCCCAGACGGAAATCACCGAAACCCACAAAGGTGATTCGCGGCTGGCTTGCTCCAGAACAGCCAAGGTGTCCGCTTTGATTTTTCCGGGTATGCCAAAAGCCAGCCAGAGCCAGACATGGGTATCCAGAATGAAGGTGTGCTCATGCTTCATCGTTTTTTCTTTCCGCCTTGGGCGAGAGCGCTGCATATAAATCATCTTCTTCCCCAGTCTCCACTGCCCAAGGATCATGCGGGACATTGACGATGTCACCCAGAATCTGACCTGTCCCTTGCATGTAGCCAAACAAGCTCATGGGAGCCTCGTTTTCGATTGGAACCAGCCTAACCAGCGGTTTGCCGCGCTTGGAAATCGTCAGAGGTTCATGGGTATTGGCGACCTGGTCGATCAATTTAAGGCACTTGGCCTTGAATTCAGCAGCGTTGATATTCATGGGAACTCCTTAATGACTATATGACATGACCACATTAGACTACGCGTGCTCAGGACACAACCAAGGAAGCGGCAGATAGCGGTGGTGCTTCGCCAGTCAACAACCCAAGCAGCGGGTGATAAAGCACATCACTGACCTGCACGAACAACCCTGGCATCACTTCCTCAATATCACCCTGCCCCACCTGTTTCATGGCCTCCCGGCGGTGGATATTCACGGTGTAACGCTGAAGTTTGCGCATCAGCCAGCGCTGCGCGCCATCCTTGCGCAACATAGCAAGCCATGTGTCCACATCCTTATTTGTCTCGTCCTGTCCGCGATAAAGCACAATCACCGGCACACTGTCTTCGTCCTGGATGAGCTTGAACTTTTCAGCTGCGATACGGAAATTGACGGCCAGACTTGAACCATCAACCTTGAGCAGACTGGAAATTCCGTGCTCATCAAGATTGCAGGCGCGGTAGAGCTGTTCAAAGTAACGGGCGAACAACGCCCGTTCCAGAGGGTTGCCATCAACGCCATGCAGCACGCTGCGGCACGCATCCTCGCCTTTGCGCAGCAAACCGGGCGGCGCAGGTTTAGGCGCGATAAATACGACCACTTCGCCTTTTTCTAGCCGCCCTTCCCGATTGCAGCGCCCCGCCGCCTGAGCAATGGAATCCAACCCAGCCAACGCGCGGTAGACCACGGGAAAATCGACATCGACACCCGCTTCCACCAGTTGCGTACTTATCACGCGGGTAGGAGTACCAGCTTTCAGGCGCGCTTTGATGCTGGCGATGATTTGCGAACGGTGCGCGCCACACATCAGGGCAGACAGGTGCAGGGTGCCTTGCGGCATACGCTGCCAAAGTTCGCGTGCATCATTGCGCCGGTTGACAATGGCGAGCACGGAATCCTTGCTGCTCAGTTCGTCTGCCAGCGTGTCCCAATCGGTCGGGGCGTGCATGTCGGCGGGCAGGCGCACATTGACTCGCTCCAGAGCGCGGTAGAGAGCATCCGGGTCATCCATGATTTCGCGCACGTCATCCAAACCGGCCATGTTTTGCTTCGCATCGAAGTACTCGCGAGTGCTCAAGGCAGGCTGAGTGGCGGTGGATAGCACGACCGTGACGCCGTAATGTGCGGTGAGCAGATTGAGTACATCAAGCATGGGTTGCAGGAACTCCGGCGGCAGCAGTTGCGCCTCGTCCAGCACTACCACGGCATCGACGATGTTATGCAGCTTGCGGCAGCGTGACGTGCGCGCGGCAAACAGCGATTCAAAGAACTGGACGTTGGTGGTGACGACAATGGGCGCATCCCAGTTTTCGCAGGCGAGGCGGCTCTTGCTGTTTTCCTTGGTGGGATCGGCTTCGGCATTGCTGTGATGCTCAATCACGGCCTCGCCGAAGATGTCCCGGAATGTATCGGCGGTCTGCTCAATGATGCTGGTGTAGGGAATGACATAAATGATGCGGCGCTTGCCGTGTTTTTTTGCGTGCTCCAGCGCGAAAGCCATGCTGGAGAGGGTCTTGCCGCCGCCGGTAGGGACGGTGAGCGAAAACAGGCCGGGGGCTTCCTGTGCCTTGGCGCGGCACTGGGCGAGGACGCTGGCGCGAAGCTCGTTGACCGGGGTGGCTGGCGTATGGGCCGACATTTTATCCATGTGCCGGTTGAACGGGTCGAGCAACGAGGCAACATCCGAACAGCTTTCACGTTCGGCGGCCTGGTTCGGATTCATGTAAGTCTCGGTATCGAGAAAGTCGGCATCCACCAGACAGGAAAACAACATCCGCACCCAAAGCGCAAAGCCATTGACGCCGCCCGGAACGCTCATAGTGCGCAGATCGGGCTTGAAAGCGCCGGGGTCAAGAATGCTGGCGGGCGGGTTTTCTGCCAAGGCTTCATTCAGTTCGTCGCGGCTGGCCTGGAGTCCGAGTCGTTCATTCAAGCCGCTGTGCCAGTCGTCGAGCCCGGCGTGATGTCCTGCAATCAGGTAAGCCAGAATGCGACCTGCCGCCCCAAAACGATCAACAGCTAACAGCGCGCCAGCTGTCGAATGTGGCGCCTTGCCAGGACTGCCTCCGCCATCCTCGCCACGGATGTGGGCATCGCTCTCAAAACCGCTAGCAAGGCGGATGTACTTTTGAAAACGCGGGCGATACTTGCCCAAGTCATGCCAGCGCCCCGCGAGCTCCGCCCAGTCCGAACCAAAGCTGCGCGCAAATTCAGCTGCGCGCGCCGCCACACACTGCAAATGCTCAGCAAGATCATGCGGCTCACGCCACCCACCTTCAGCGTCGAGCACCGCATGAGCGATAGGTTGCTGATGCTCGCTTACATTCCTCAACATAGGCACGCCCCCCGTTGAATGCTCTGATTGCATCAAATCTTATCCCCCTTCCACCCCACCGCAGCTGCGGATGAAAACAAGCGTCTGTGCATGGCCTCCCCCCGGCCATGTATCGCTATTGAAAGCCACTGTACGCCCCTGAGTGGCTCACGGGATGAGCCTGTCAGCGATAAATTTCGTTCAACGCAGCAACTTCCTCTGCGACACGCAGGCGTAGCGATGCAGGTGCTTCAACTTCGACGTGTCGCCCGTGGCGCAGGATGTCCATGATGAGTTCGCGTGGGTCGGCATAGGGGACGTGCAGACGGTAGCTGCCGTCGCTCAGGGTTTCAGCACGCTGGTTTTCGTGCCAGCATTCGGCGCGCACCCAGCGGGCACGTTCGGCGGAAAAACGCAGCACAGCCCAGTCGCGCGGTTCGCCTGAAAATATGCCGTAGGCTGTGGCGTCGAGCTGATCGGGAGCAAGCTCGAAGGCGGGTTCGGGCAGGATGGTAACTTGCACGAAGGTGTCCAGAGAGAATCTGCGCCGTGCCTCGCGCCAGTGACACCAGGCGTCCAGGTACCAGTTGTCGCGGTAGTGAATCAGGCGCAGCGGGGACAGGATGCGGTGGTTGGTTTCGTCGCGCTCGCGGTTTTTGGCTTCGATTTCAAGGCGTTTGCGCTCCAGAAGTGCGGCGCTAACGGCGGCAAAAAAGCGGGGTTCGACGCTGCGTTTGCCCATGGAGAGCAGGCGCACGCGTTGGGCAATGTCCAGTACCGAATGCCCGGAGGCTGCCAGTGCGGTCTCTAGCCGCGCCCGCAAGGGAGCAATATGCGGTGCGAGCACGCCGGGTTCGATCTCGCTCAGCAGTTTGTGCGCCGCCAGCAGGGCGTAGAGTTCGCTGGCGGTGAACCACAGGCCGGGGAGTTCGTAGCTCGGCGTCGTGCCGCTTGTGACATCGAAGCGATACCCGCCAATGGCGCGATCCCAGATGATCGGCGCGTTCAGGCGCTCGCGCAGGTACTCCATGTCGCGTTTGAAGGTGGCGCGGGAGACGCCAAGCTGTTGCAGAAAGTCGCCAAGCGGCACGGCACGGCGTTCGCGCAACAGGCGCTCGATGGTGTAGAGCCGTTCAGCGCGGCTCATCAGCTCGCTTTAGATCACGCACGATCTGCTGCAATAGTCCTTCGGTGGCGGCTTCGAGCATGTCCAGCACGCGCTCGAAGCCGGATTCGCCGCCGTAATAGGGGTCGGGGACTTCGCTGGCGTAGCCCTGGTCGGCGGCAAAATCCATCATCAGGCCAAGCTTGGCTGGCTCGCTGTCTGTGCCGGTTTGGGTATGCAGTCGCTGCAAAATCGCCAGATTGTCTTCGTCCATGGCCAGCACATAATCAAAGCGCGTAAAGTCTTGCACCTCGACCTTGCGCGCGCGCAGGGCGGACAGGTCATAACCGCGCCGCAACGCCGCTCGCTGCATGCGTTCGTCCGGTGGGTTGCCGACGTGGTAGGCATGCGTGCCCGCCGAATCGATGCGAATCTGCTGCTGCAAAGATCGGAAGAGCGTCGTGTAGGGAAAGAGTGTAGTTCTCGTTGGTCGC
>CALKWL010000256.1 GCA_938004235.1 uncultured Gammaproteobacteria bacterium | reverse complement strand
ATGAGCACCCTGAGTGCTTTGTCAAAAAACCGCGCAATCTTCCGGTACGCGACAGATAACAGTATCTACAACCCGGCGGACAATCACGGATAAAGCTGGCTAGATCAATAACCCTGCCCTCAGGTATATGACACCGCTCCGGCTTTGAAAGGCTACCCACCAAAACCCCATAACACGCCCTATAAAGGTTATTCATGCTGTTGACGATTACCAGCACGATGGAGTCCGCCACGGATCTGGGCTACCTCCTGCACAAAAACCCGTTCCGCGCGCACGCCTTCAACCTTACTTTCGGCAAGGCGCATGTCTTCTATCCAGTGGCTAAGCCCGAGCGCTGCACCGCCGCCCTGCTCATTGAGGTCGATCCGATTGGGCTCGTGCGTGGTCGGCAGGGGGCTCCCGGTGAGGGACGCACCCTTGAGCAGTACGTCAATGATCGCCCCTACGTTGGCTCGTCGTTCCTGAGCGTGGCGCTGGCGGATGTATTTGGCACCGCGCTCGCGGGACGCTGCAAGGAGAGGCCGGAGCTGGCGGCGCAAGAGATCCCGCTCGAAGCGCGCCTCGCGGTGCTTCCATGCCGTGGTGGTGAAGCCTTCCTGCGGCGTTTGTTCGAGCCACTCGGCTACGCGGTGACGGCGCAACGACACGCGCTTGACGAGCAGAACCCGGACTGGGGTTCGAGCCGCTATTTCACGGTCACGCTCACCGGCGCCCAACGGCTTAGCGATCTGCTCGCGCATCTCTACGTGCTCGTCCCCGTCCTTGACGACGACAAGCACTACTGGGTCGGCGATGACGAGGTCGAGAAACTGGTTCGCCGTGGCGAGGGCTGGCTCGCCACGCATCCTGAGCGCGAGCTCATCGCGCAACGCTACCTGAAGCACCAGCGCAGTCTGGCTCGTCAGGCGCTCGAACAGATCATGGCCGAGGAGCTGCCCGAAGCCGACGAGCTTGAGGAGGTTCATGCCCAGGAAGAGGCCGAGATCGAAACGCGCATCAGCTTGAACGAGCAACGCATCGGAACGGTCATCGCGGCGCTCAAGCAGAGCGGCGCCAAGCGGGTCTTGGATCTCGGATGCGGCGAGGGTCAGCTTATCCGTGCGCTGCTCAAGGAGAAGGACTTCGACGAAATCGTGGGCGTTGATGTATCCCATCGGGCGCTCGAAATCAGCCGTGATCGTCTCCGACTTGAGCAAATGCCCGAAAAGCAGCAGGCGCGTATCAAGCTGTTCCAGAGCTCGCTCGTCTATCGGGACAAGCGGCTGACCGGATACGATGCTGCCGCCATTATCGAGGTGATCGAGCACCTCGATCCGTCACGGCTGGCGGCGTTCGAGCGCAGCATCTTCGAATTCGCCTGTCCAGGCACGGTCATCGTGACCACGCCGAACGCCGAGTACAACGTGAAGTTCGACAACCTGCCTGCGGGTCGCTTCCGCCACCAGGATCACCGTTTCGAGTGGTGCAGGGCGGAATTTGAAGCATGGGCAAGAAGCATCGCCGAACGCTTCCGCTACAACGTTCGCTTCGTCGCAGTGGGTCAGGAAGACGCTGTGGTCGGCTCCCCAACCCAAATGGCGGTATTCGCACGATGAAGATCACTGTCCCCGAACTCTCGCTCGTCGTGCTCGTCGGCTCTTCCGGCGCGGGCAAATCGACCTTCGCCCAAAAGCACTTCAAGTCCACCGAGGTACTTTCGTCCGATGTCTGCCGTGGGCTGGTCAGTGACGACCAGAACAACCAGGCCGCCACCAACGACGCGTTCGAAGTGCTGCACTTCATCGCGGCGAAACGTCTCGCCGCAGGCAAGCTCACGGTGATCGATGCGACCAACGTGCAGCCCGAGGCAAGAAAACCTCTGGTGGCTCTTGCGCGCCAGTACCACTGCCTGCCGGTCGCCATCGTCTTCGACCTGCCCGAGAGTATCTGCCACGAGCGCAACAAGGCGCGACCGGATCGCCATTTCGGCCCTCACGTCATCCGACAGCAGGCGCAGCAAATGCGTCGCTCGATCCGCGGACTGGCGCGCGAAGGCTTTCGCCACATTTTCACGCTGTCATCCCTCGAAGATGTCGAAGGGGCGAGCATCGAACGCCAACCGCTATGGAACAATCGGCGCGGCGAGCACGGCCCCTTCGACATCATCGGTGATATTCATGGATGCCGCACTGAGCTCGAAACCCTGCTCGGGCGGCTGGGCTACGACGCCAGCACCCACCAGCATCCGGATGGGCGAAAAGTCATCTTCCTTGGCGACCTGGTTGATCGCGGGTCGGACATCCCGGGCGTTCTGCGCATCGTCATGCCGATGGTCGAGGCCGGAAGCGCGCTCTGCGTCCCCGGCAATCACGAGATGAAACTGCTGCGCAAGCTGCGCGGCAAGGACGTGCAGATCACGCACGGGCTCGCGGAGTCGCTGGCTCAACTCGAACACGAGCCGCCGGAGTTCGTAAAAGCGGTCACGGACTTCATCGATAGCCTCGTCTCGCACTACGTGCTGGACGACGGCAAGCTCGTGGTCGCGCACGCCGGCATGAAGGAGTCGATGCAGGGGCGCGGCTCCGGCAAGGTGCGCGACTTCGCGCTGTACGGTGAAACCACTGGAGAGACCGATGAGTTCGGCTTTCCGGTTCGCTACAACTGGGCTGCCGAGTATCGGGGACGGGCGATGGTGGTCTACGGACACACGCCGGTTCCCGAGCCCGAGTGGCTGAACGGAACCATCAACATCGACACCGGATGCGTGTTCGGCGGTCGGCTCACCGCGCTGCGCTACCCGGAGAAGGAGCTGGTCTCCGTCCCAGCGGAACGAATCTGGTGCCAGGCCACCAAGCCGTTCCTCGATCAGGGCGTCCAGGCAGCGGCCATGACGGCGCAGCAGGAAGATGACGATGTACTCGACATGGACGACGTGCTCGGCAAGCGCATCGTGACCACGCGCCTGCATCACGCGGTCACCGTGCGCGAGGAAAATGCCACCGCCGCGCTGGAGGTGATGAGCCGTTTTGCCGCGAATCCGAAGTGGCTGATCTACCTGCCGCCGACCATGTCGCCGACTGACACCGCGCCGGACGGAGCGCTGCTCGAACATCCCGCGCAAGCCTTCGCCTACTACCGACAGCAGGGTATCCCGCAAGTCGTGTGCGAAGAGAAGCACATGGGATCGCGCGCCGTGATGATCGTGTGCCGCGATGCCGCCGTCGCCCGCACGCGCTTCGGCATCGTCGAAAACGAAGACGGCATCATCTACACCCGCACGGGTCGCCGCTTCTTCGATGACCGCGAGCAGGAGAAGGCACTGCTCGCGCGGATCCGCCGCGCCGCCGACCAGGCCGGGCTCTGGGACGAGCTAGCCAGCGACTGGATGTGCCTGGACTGCGAACTGATGCCATGGTCGGCCAAGGCGCAGGAGCTGCTCAAAACTCAGTACGCCGCCGTCGGCGCAGCCTCGCGCGCGGCGCTGGGGGAGGCGGTTTCGGAGCTGGGGCGCGCGCTTGCACAGGGCGCCGACGTGGGCGCGCTGCTGAATCGTACCCGAGATCGCGCGCAGCTTGCCGAGCGCTACACCGAGGCGTACCGCAGGTACTGCTGGCCTGTGACCTCACTCGACGACCTCCGCGTCGCGCCGTTCCATCTGCTGGCAAGCGAGGGCAAGGTGCACATTGATCGGAGCAACCTGTGGCACATGGAAACGCTCGCCAAGCTGAGTGCCAGCGGCGACCCGCTGCTGCTGGCGACGGCGCACCGGGTCGTTGATGTGACCGATTCCGCCTCTGAAGCCGAAGGCATTCGCTGGTGGGAGGAACTGACGGCTCGCGGCGGAGAAGGCATGGTGGTCAAGCCACTTGAGTTCGTCGCCCGTGGCCGACGCGGCATCGCGCAACCCGCCGTGAAATGCCGTGGAGCCGAGTATCTGCGGATCATCTACGGCATGGAGTACACGCTTGCCGAAAACCTTGAGCGCCTGCGTTCGCGCGGACTGTCGGTCAAGCGCTCCCTCGCCCTCCGAGAGTTCGCACTGGGCATCGAAGGCCTGGAGCGCTTCGTGCGCAAGGAGCCGCTCCGACGCGTGCATGAGTGCGTGTTCGCTGTCCTTGCGCTTGAAAGCGAGCCGGTGGATCCGCGCCTATAATGTCGGTGTTGCTGGTTTCTCAACGGCAATAACCGGTTGCAGTGGACGACTCGCTGCGCGTTATGTCCGACAAGTCTTTAATCGAGTGAAAAGGAAAGCCCATGCAGTGGTCCAAACTAAAAAAATCCATTGAATACTTCTTTGCTGATTCTGTTAAGGATCGCGTCGAGCTACGAAGCACCCGATATCACAAATCCCATGACCATGAGGGCAGAGGCTATATTGTCGTAGACAGCGAGGAGATAGTCAGCTTTTGCTCAATCACAGCCTGGCAGAAAGAGAGAGAGCTTTTATACAATCTCACTGAGATAAGCGGAAATGCTGATTATCGAAACCCCGCCCAGCGAGATGGTTATTGTCAGGCAATACATCAAACAATGGACATTATCCACAAACAGGGGTTCTACACCCAATACGAATTCTATAATTCGCTAAACGAGTATTTAAGTACTTCCATTGACGAGGCTGTCGAATCAAACAACCTGATTATCAAATCAATAGCGATCCTTGATCGCCGTCTTGGCAAAAGAAGGATTCCGCAGCACAGAATCGCCTATACCGATCACCCTGCCCTCAAGAAGCTTTTTGAGTTCCGCTGCATGGCAGAAGGAATTAGGATGAATTCACCGCACCCAACAATCCAAACAGAATTAACAAAACAATTAAATCAATAACCCAAGACCATCATAGCGCAGCCCTTACGTTGCACGAAAAAACACCAAACCACTCATTTCATTTGACTGCCACACACCCACCACGCTTGCCAGCCAACTTGTATTGGAATGAAAAAACATCAAATCAACTGCTTGATGTTTTGTACAAACATCGTGTTCCTGCGGTGTTTTGTTATATCGGAAAAAACATTAAAGATTATCCAGATATTGCAAACCGAACCTTGGAGGAAGGTCACTCAATAGCGATTCACACCTGGTCTCACTCGCTCCAAACACTTACAAGCAGCCGTACGCTCGACGAGGAAACAGATAGCTTTATTAAGATCATTAAAAGCCTACCATGCAGCTCAAATACAGACCTGAAATTATTCCGCCCGCCTCTGGGATTAAAAACCCCTTCGATTCGCAGGCTGGTCAACAGCAGAGGTTTTGATTACGCCTATCTCACCTTCTTCGTCAACGATGCCTACAGCAAACCGGAAGACTCAGCCCGAGTCATTCACGAGATAAAAGGCAAAATTAAAAAGTACAACGGGGCAGCCATCGTATTCCACGAATTAAGGTATATGGATGGGCGGGATAGATACGAAATAGACAAATCCTGGCTTCCTGATGCAGTTGATGAACTCATCAAATGGGCGAAGTCCGAAGGTTTTGTTTTCACCACATATAAAAACCCCAACAAGGTCGTGGCATCAACCGACTGAAAAACCGCATGGAAGCCATATTTCAGCCGTCATTTCCCAACAGGAACAAACGGATTGAACACATCCACCCCCAGCGCATTGAAATCCGCCACGTTTCTAGTGGCGACGATCAATCCATGCACTTTCGCGGCCGCGGCAATCATGGCGTCTTCATATAGCGTATCGGACATCCGGTGCATCAGCCGTGCCCATACTCTGAAGCTTGCCGCGTCCATCGGCAACACGTTATAAGCTCCGGCCACCAACTCCAGCCAGGCCTCGATTTCGCTGGCCTTTTCAGGGTCTTGCTCCCGAGTCAGTTCAATACCGGCCTGTATTTCGCCCAAGGTGACCGCCGACAAGTACAGTTGGGCATCGTCAAGCGATTCCAGCCAGGCAACCACGCCGCCGTGCGGGCGGTTCTTGCGCAGCTCGGAAACCACATTCGTATGAAGCAAATACTTACGCATCAAAGCATCGGCTCCACCGTGCGGCGCTTGGCTTGACCGCGCTCGGGTACGATCATGTCGGTGCGCGCCAGATCGGATAACAGCAACTGCTTCAAGGAAGGTCGCGCAGCGGCCTGCAAACGCCGCCACTCGTGCACTGACACCAGCACAGCCGCTTCCGCACCGCGCCGGGTCACCATCTGCGGTCCCTCGTGAAGACATGCGCCCAGGAATTCACTGAACCTTGCCTTTGCATCCTGAACGGGCCATGCGTGCATAGTGCACCTCCTCTTAAACTAGTCATGAAACCAGTCTTCTTGAACTGACGGCCTCTGTCAAGCGCCCTCCGCCTGCTCCACCACCAACTGCAATCGGCGGTTGCCGCGAAATTCGTTCACGTCCAGACGATAAGCCACGCGCCAGTGTTCGCCTGACGGCAGGGCATCGGCCTGTATGTTGAACATCACCGCCTCAAAGGCCGTGCCGCCTGTGCGGTGTTCCAGGCTCAGCTTCCAGTGATTGCCCGCCGCGCCCATCGGGCGTTTGTCCAGCACGCGAAACACATCATCAAACAGCGGTTCCGGCATGTGCTGCCCCCAAGGCTGGGCATAGCGCAGCAGTTCGGCCAGTTCCAGCGTCATCTCCTGAGGGGCGAGTTCGCCATCGGTCAATAACACGCCTTGCCAGTCTTCCTCGGCCACCTTGCGCCGCACCACCTCGTCAAACGCCACGGCAAAGTCGGTGAAATGTGCTTGCGCCATCTGCAAGCCCGCCGCCATGGCGTGACCGCCGAAACGCTGGATCATGCCGGGATTCAGCGCATCCACTTCTTCCAGTGCATCGCGCAGGTGCAGCCCCGGAATCGAACGCGCCGAACCCTTGATGCCGCCCGCACCATCCGGCGCGAAGGCGATCACCGGACGATGCAGGCGCTCCTTGATGCGCGAAGCCAGGATGCCGATCACGCCCTGATGCCAGTCGGCGTCGAACAGGCACACGCCGCGCGGCATGTCGTCGCTGCTCAAGCGAGCGGTTAATTGCTGCAAAATCACCAGCGCCTGCTGCTGCATTTCGGCCTCGACCGTCTGGCGTTGCGCATTGAGTTGATGCAGCTCTTCAGCCAGTCGCCGCGCCACTTCCGGCGTATCGGCCAACAGGCATTGAATGCCGATCGACATGTCTTCCATGCGCCCGGCAGCATTCAAACGCGGGCCGACGCCAAAGCCCAAATCGCTCGCCACCACGCGGCGGAAGTCGCGCCCACTGACCGCCAGCAGCGACAAAATCCCCGGCACGGCCTGCCCGGCGCGCATCCGCTTCAAGCCCTGTTCGACCAGCACACGATTGTTGTGATCCAGCGGCACCACGTCCGCCACTGTGCCCAGCGCCACCAGGTCGAGATAACGCGCCAGATTCGGCACTTCGAGACCTTGACGTTCAAACCAGCCGCGCCGGATCAGCTCGGCGCGCACGGCGGAGAGCACATAAAACGCCACGCCCACGCCGGCCAGATGTTTGCTCGGAAAGTCATCCCCCGCCAGATTCGGATTGACCAGCGCATCGGCCTCGGGCAGCTCCGCGCCGGGCAGGTGATGATCGGTCACCACCACGCGCATCCCCGCTGCCTTGGCCGCCGCGACCCCAGCCAAAGCCGTCGTGCCGTTATCCACCGTCATCAACACATCCGCCTGCCAGCCTGCTTCGGAGGCGACAATTTCTGCGGTCAGGCCGTAGCCATCTTCAAAACGGTTCGGCACGCGGTAGCGCACTTCTTTGGCACCGAAGGCCTTGAGCACGCGCACCGACAAAGCGGTGCTGGTCGCGCCATCGGCATCGAAATCTCCGACGATCAGAATGCGCTGTCCGCCCTCCACCGCATCGGCCAGCACCTCGGCGGCCTGCGCAATCCCCGACAAGGCACACGGCGGGTGCAAGCGCGCCATAGCCAAATCCAGCTGCTCGACTGAACTCACGCCGCGCGCCGCCAACAGCCGCGCCAGCAACGGACTCAGGCTGGACAAAGCCGCCGCCGAGGCCGACTCTCGACGACGAATTAAACGCGGGCTGCGCTGCATAGGCTCTCCAAAGGTTTAGCTCTGCGCCAAAAACGCCAACGATGCGCGGGTTTGCAGACAAAACACGCCGCGCCCGTGTCGATCTGCAATGTGGACACGCGCTCCTTCGCCAGCGCCGCACGCAAGGGCGCAAACCAGCGCGCGTCCATTCCTTCCAGCGTAGCTTGCCAGTCGTCGTAATCACCATCCTGAAACGGCTGCACGAGATCATCCAGCACGATCAGTGCCGTTCCAGACAGTTCGGCGCATTCGTCCAAAGTTTCCGGCAGATCATGTACAGGAAACTCCGAGGCATGAGCCAAACCACGGGCAAGGGGGTGATTGGCATAGACCGCAGTAGTTGGCGCAGTCAAAAACTCCCTCCCCCCTCGCGGGACAAGCGCCGTCGGGAACGGCGCTGAATCGCGTAGCGAGCCCGAAGGGTGCCGGACAG
>CALKWL010000255.1 GCA_938004235.1 uncultured Gammaproteobacteria bacterium | reverse complement strand
TTCCATCCCTGGAATAAATCATCTCGCTCATCGCGGTACACGCCCGCGATGGCTCTCACGAAACAAAGACCTTTGTTCGTGTTGGGGCATCCTGCCCCAAGCGGGAAGCGCTGAATAAGTCAGCGCTTCCCTAAGCCTGTCGTTCAGTTTTCCAGGTCTTCCAGCGACGCAAGTACTGCCTGAATCAGCGCGGCTTGTTGATTGGGCAGGTCGCGGCAGAGGACGTCAGGTTGACGCTCGCCTTCAATCATGCGGATGAACGCGGCGCTGGCGGCGAGCGCTTCGGGCGTGTCCGCGGCCTGGTGCAGTTCAGCCAGGGCTTCCAGGGCTTCGTGCTCGCCTTGGGTTGCGGCATAAATCAGTGCAGCGAGGGCATGGGCGGCGTGTTGCGTATTGGCGTCTGCGCTTTGGGCAGCGAGCGCGGCAAACTCGTCGGGTTGGGATTGTGCATAATCGAGCAACGCAAGAATGGCGTGATCCTCATTGTCGAGCGTGGCCGTGCCTATCGGTTCAGCGGGCAGCCCAAAGCGCAACCGGAGCGTATGCACGAGGGCGTGCCAACCGTCGTTGTGCATGTCGTCGAGTCGGCGGGCAAGCGCGTTGAGCTGGTCGGGATGATCCTGCGTCGCGAGGATCAGGTTGATGAGGTCGTGGTGGGCGGCGGCGATTTGGACGTGCATGACAAACAGTTTAGGGATGGATAGTGCATGGTAGGGCGCAGCGGGGTGAATGTGAACAGGCCGATCGCATGAGCAGGCACGAAAAAAGCACCGCCAAGGGTGCTTTGATTGTCGTCAGCGGAGCCGTCAAGGGCGCGACGGTTATTGATTCGGTCGTCGGGTTAAAAAATTATCCCTGCCTCATCAATAAGTTAATTCGCAGGAATCAAGCGACGTTTGAAGAGTTCAAGAAAACCATCGTTGAGCGGGGTTTCAAACACGGCTTTAACGACAGCCTGTTTGCCGTCTTTGTAGCTCATTTGATTAACCATGCCCATTTTCCTCTCAACATTCACGCCGAGTGCGTAGATATTCTCCTTTTTGGCAAGGTAAGCCGCGATGCTTGCATCGCCCAGTGCGGCTTCTTCGACCCACTTTTTGGCGGCGACTGTCAGGTGCAGAAAGATGTCGCCCTTGTAGTCAGCCTTGGCCAGCTCGGACAGCGTTGCCTTCACTGAAGCCGCATTGTCGGCATCGGAGAGTTGGCCGCCGAAGACCAAGGCGATGACATCCTTGGTCTTGAGCACATTAACGGCGGACGCCAGGTCAGTTGTAGGGGTGTAGGCCACGATATCGAGGCGGCGTGCAGGCGTTTGGCCTTTCTTACCGGCCTCTAAACCTTCGGCTTTGTTGTGCCCCACAAATTCCCCCGCCATGGCGCCGGCCAAGGATACGCAGATGGTGCTGTTGTTGACGGCGATGCCTAGGGTCTTTGCCTTGAGGACATTGGTGATGACCACGCCTTCGAGCTGGCCAGCGTAGGCGCGCACGATAAATTGTTCGCCAAGAGTCAGCGGCGCAGCGGCTGGAGCTGTTGATGATGCGGCGGCTGGCGTTTGGGCAAAGGCTGCGGCGCTGGTTAGCGCAAGCGCGGCGGTAAGCAGAATTTTCTTGAACATGAGGGGCTCCACGTAAGCGAGTGAATGAGTGGTTGCGCTTATGCGCCAATAAAACCTACGCATTTACCCTGGAATTTACAAGCGTAAAAACCTCACGTTTGTGTAGGGCTTTGTGTGTTGCCATATTCGGCAATGCGTCGGTCAATCATGCGGTGCGACAGAATGCCTGCAAAAGGAATCAGCATGGCGATGAAAAATAACAGTCCTTTGAGCAGCGGAAGCTGGCGTCGCGCCAGTACGAACATCAAAAAGCCGAGCGTCCACAAAAACAGCGCGCCATGAATCGGGCCGACAATTTTCACGGCAATGGGTAGGTCAGCCATGTATTTGAGCGGCATAGCGATCAGGAAAAGTGCAAACAGGGAACCGGCTTCGACCAGAGCCATGATGCTGAGGTGGCGTAGTGACCAGGGCGCCATGATGAGTCTCCATAAAATAAGTTGATATAAGATTATGAGAATACGTGAATCAGGCTGAATGCGGGTAGAAAAAAACCCCGGCAAATGCCGGGGTTGGGGATTCAGCCGATCAGGCCGAGTGAGTTAGATGGATTTCTTGCAGAAATACCAGTCCACGCACTCGTATTCGCCGCTGTTGAAGCGACGCTCGGCCTCTTCGGCGGTGGCGGGCGGCGGTACGATAACCTTGTCGCCAGGCTGCCAGCCTTCCGGCGTGGCAACGCCATGCTCGGTCGAGGTTTGCAGCGCCTTGACCAGACGCAGGATTTCCGGAATCGAACGGCCATTGCTCATCGGGTAGTAGAGCATGGCGCGCAGCACGCCTTGCGGGTCGATCACGAAGGTGGCGCGCACGGCTTGCGTGTCGGAAGCGCCTGGGTGCACCATGCCGAAGGACTTGGCGACGTTCATGGACAGGTCGGCGATGATCGGGAAGGTGATCTCGACGCCGAATTTCTCCTTGATGTTGCGATCCCAGGCGATGTGCGAGTAGTGACTGTCGATGGACAGGCCGAGCAGGTCGCAGTTGATGGCCAGGAAATCCTTGTGCGCCTTGGCGAAGGCGGTGAATTCAGTGGTGCACACCGGGGTGAAGTCGGCCGGGTGCGAGAACAGCACCAGCCACTTGCCTTCGTAGTCTTTCAGGGTCTTGCGGCCGTAGGTGGTTGGCGCGTCGAACTCGGGGGCGCGCTCGTTGAGGCGGGGCAGGGAGAAGGTCATTTCGGACATGGGGTTTTCCTCAAGTTTCAAGTGGACAACACACCACGGCGTGGTGCGTGGAGTGACTATAGGCCGTGTCTGTGTCAGTTTGAAATTGTATTTCGGCATGAGGTTGATAGATTTGTTCTATTTGCCTATATCGTCATTAAATCTGCCTTTGCAGAGAGGTTTAAGCTTTGAGTACGCGCAACACAAGCAGTGCTCTGGATGTGCAAGGCGTGTCCGGGGCGTATTTTTCCCCGGTTGATCTTCGGCTTGCGCCGGGGGAGCTGCTGTGCCTTTACGGCGTATCGGGAAGCGGCAAGTCGCAGTTCCTGCGCGCCCTGGTTGATCTTGAGCCGCACCAGGGCAAGGTGTTTTTGCATGGTGTGGAACAGCAGCAGATGGCGGCGCACGACTGGCGGCGCAAGCTGGCTTATCTTCCAGCGGAGTCGGGGTGGTGGGCCGCGCGGGTGGGTGAGCATTTTGCCGCGCCGCCTGCGCTGGACGAGCTCGCAGGCCTGGGGCTGGATGAAACCATCCTGACGCGCGAGGTGGGCGGTCTTTCCAGCGGCGAGCGCCAGCGTCTGGGTTTGCTGCGCCTGTTGCAGCAGCGCCCGCAGGTGATGCTTCTCGACGAGCCAAGCGCCAATCTCGATCCAGAGAGCACGCTGAAAATGGAGGGCATGGTGCGCGAATATCTGCATTTAAATGGGGCGGCGGCCATCTGGGTCAGCCATGATCCCTCGCAGCGTGCGCGCATTGCCGATCGGGGCATGGAGATGCCGTCCAACACAATGGAGACGGCGGCATGAACCTGATTCAACTTTCCGCTTTCGATCTTGGTCTGGCCGCCTTGCTGGTGCTGGCGCTGGGCGGGCTGATTGCCCTGAGCGGGTTGGGGCTGACGCGCTCGCTGTATGTGTCATCTTTGCGCATGGTATTCCAGCTTTTGCTGATTGGTGCGGTGCTGGAGGCGCTGTTCCGCCTGAACAATCCGTGGTTGGTCGCCCTGATGGGGATGGTGATGTTGGCCGTGGCTGGCTGGGAGGTGGTAGCGCGGCAAAAGCGCAGGCTGCGCGGCGGCTGGGGCTATGGCATCGGCCTGGTGGCGATGGCCTTGCCCGCCTTTTCACTCACGCTGTTCAGTCTGGTGGCGCTGGTGGGCGTCACGCCGTGGTACACACCGCAATACGCCATTCCGCTGTTGGGCATGATTCTGGGCAATACCATGACCGGCATTGGGCTGGGCTTCAATCGCTTGACCACGGGCGCTGCGGCGAGTCGGCGTGAAATCGAGGCGCAATTGCTGCTGGGATATGATATGCGCCAGGCCTCGCGCAAATTGCGTCAGGACAGCCTGCACACCGCGATGGTGCCGACGATCAATATGCTTACCGTTGCCGGGGTGGTGAGTTTGCCGGGAATGATGACCGGGCAGATTCTGGCCGGGACTTCTCCGATTGATGCGGTTAAATATCAAATTTTGCTTATGTTCTTAATTACAAGTGCCACCGGTTTGGGGACGATGCTGGCCATTGAGCTTGGGACGCGGCGTCTGTTTGATGAACGTGAGCGCTTGCGGCTTGATCGCCTGTTGGATGCCAAGTAGGTTTTAAGAACTGCACGAAAGCATCGAGCAGCCGGCCTTGACGCGCGCCCAGTCCGGGCGTTTGGCGGCGTAGTGCTTGCGTGCTGGCTGTTCGGCGTAGGGCTGGCGCAGCAGGTCGAGTAATTCGTGGATCATCGAGGCGTCGCCGTTTGCAGCGTGGTCGATGGCCTGTTGTGCCAGGTAGTTGCGCAGCACGTATTTTGGATTGACGGTGTGCATGGCGGCGCGGCGCTCAAGGGGGGCGCGGCCATCCAGCGCGCGGCGTGCCGTGTAACGATGCAGCCAGTCGAGGATGTTCTGGCGTATCTCGCCCTGGATTTCCTGCGGGGCGTACCATGCCGTTTGCAGGGTGTTCAGCAGCGCTTCGTCGCTGGCGTTGGCTGCGTCGGGCAGGTCGGCGAGGGCGCGGAAGAACAGGGTGTAGTCGGTTTCAGTCAGGCTGAGTGTGGTGTGCATGGCGTCAATCAGGGCGTCGTCATCGGCGCCGTTGTGGGCGCGCAGGCCGAGTTTGGCGGCCATCATGGCATCAAAGGCGCGGTCGTAGTCGTCGTGGTAGGCGAACACGGCGGCTTGTAGAGCCTCGCGCGCGGCGGGGTCTTTGCCAAGCAGCGGTAGCAGGGCGTTGGCCAGGCGTACGAGATTCCATTCGCCGATCTGGGGCTGGTTGCCGAAGCTGTAGCGGCGGCCTTCGGCGTCGGTGGTGTTGGGTGTCCAGTGCGGGTCGTAGCCTTCGAGCCAGCCGTAGGGGCCGTAGTCGATGGTCAGGCCGAGGATGGACATGTTGTCGGTGTTCATCACCCCGTGCACAAAGCCGACGCGCATCCAGTGGACGATCATTTGCGCGGTGCGGCATACGATTTCGCGGAACCAGGCAAGGTAGGTTTCAGGCGTGGGGGTAGCATTGGCAGCGAGTAGTTCGGGGAAGTCGTGACGAATGGTGTAGTCGGCTAGCAGGCGCAGAGTGTGGCGGTCGCCGCGATGCGCAAAGAGTTCGAAGTTGCCAAAACGGGTGAAGGAAGGGGCGACGCGGCAGACGATCGCGCCGGGTTCGATTTGCGGGCGGCCATCGTAAAACATATCGCGCAGCACTCCATCGCCGGTTGCAACAAGGCTCAGGGCGCGGGTCGTCGGGATACCTAGATGGTGCATGGCCTCGGAGCAGAGAAATTCGCGCACCGAGGAGCGCAGCACGGCGCGACCATCGGCACCGCGCGAATACGGGGTGCGTCCCGCGCCTTTGAGTTGCAGTGTCCAGCGCTGGCCGTGTGGGTTGATGACTTCGCCGAGGTTGATGGCGCGCCCGTCGCCGAGTTGCCCCGCCCAGTGGCCGAATTGGTGGCCGCCGTAGCAGGCAGCGTAGGGCTGCATGGCGGGGAGGAGGGCATTGCCGCCGAAGACAGATCGGAAGAGCACACGTCTGAACTCCAGTCACGTCAGTCAAT
>CALKWL010000254.1 GCA_938004235.1 uncultured Gammaproteobacteria bacterium | reverse complement strand
CCGCATGCCGGGTGGTGTGGGGGCTGGGGGAGAAAAACCCCCGGCTACCCGATTATGCTCCTTCATTTCATTTCTGGTTTCCTATAGGGCAACCAGGCTGTCCTTGCCGGCGCTGGGAACGCAGACGATGGCATCAAATGCCTCGCTCAAATTCGTTTCTACAGAGGCGCTTTGGGACCGCATTCGCTTTGCTTCCATGGGGTCATCTGTCAATGTCAGGCATGAATCCTCCTTACCACAGGCATCGATGACATACTGTTCCACACTATCCTCACGGATTGCATCGGCAGGCGTGGTCACAACAGAGAATCCAAGAGGACTGTCGGGCGATGGGAAATGCATTTCCGGCACGGTGAGTCCAAGATGGGTGAATGCAATCGCACGGTAATCCCCCTCCTCCCTCTCTGCGAGATGCTGTCCCATGGGAACAGCCGTAAGCTCGCCTGAAAAGGAAACTGGAGTTTTTTGTAAATGATTGTTGTGCGCCAGCAGAATTATCCTTACATCCGGATTCGCTCGAACCATTCCATCCACCACGCCCGCCATATACGAGTCACGTACGGAAGTATCTCCCTCAAGAGAGGTACCATCGAAGAAAGCTTTCATTACACGCAAGGTTTCCAACGTATACTCTATCGACTCTATTCGATCAGAGGCTTTTCGGAAAAAATCGCTGTTGACGTGATTTTTCAGGACAGGGGCAAGCGACGCCAAACGGAGCTTCAATCTGGTTACCCCTGAGATAGCTTTCTCCTGCTGAGCCGTTTCCAACTCCCCCCATTTTGCCGATGAAATAACCGCCGACTGGCCATCAATGGACGTCAACAACTGAGTCAGCGCATCAACGTGGGGTTTCATGAGGTGGTCGATGACCTGGATAATTTCGGCCAATTGCGCTAGGTCGTCCCTTGGATTCAAGGTGTTGGGTAAATCGATTCCGACTAACTGCAGTTTTCTTCCTGATTCGCGTAGATATGATTTAACCCAAATCAGCACTGAGCCATACAAAGAAAAGGTCAGGGTATCCGAAAATCGCTCAAGTTCATGAGCACCGGCTGTTGAGTTGAGCCATTCAGATAGCCGGGATGCCTGAATCGCCCCACATTCCAAACCAATCGCATTAAAATCATGCCTCTCGACAAAATAGCGAATAAGACTAGCTCTAGCCAGTGAGAACTCCGCGACAAAGTGAGCACCCTCGCCAATGCCGACAATTCGGGCGCCCTCAACTACGGGATTAAGAATCTCAAACTCATTGAACTCCAGCTTTTGAGGCTGTAAAAGTGTTCTGGTCGTTCTCCATGTCATTTTTTTATCCTTTTGCGTTTATTGCTGAAATCGTCATACTTTCGCTTCGCCAATAACCAGGCTCACAGAGCATAACGGGCCGGGAGATCACCGGCCGGTCCTTTTTGGGCCGGTGCATCTTCCTGGTTGAGCATTTTGCGTCTGTTGCCAAAGAGGACTCACCCACCAGGATCTGCTGCTACGTTAGCAAGCAGAATGTCCACCTGTGCCATGACAGATTGTGGGAGTTCGATGTTATGTGGTTTGGCAACAGCATCCACGAGTTCTCTACTCCACGCCCACGACTCACGATAGGCCCTGTACAAAGGAACACATTCAGCGCTGGCCGTACAAGTCAGGTAGCGATGATATGCACTACCGGAAAGATCGGTCTCCAGTCCCCGCGAAGGGGTGGGCCAATGGTCGGTTTTCCCCTCGTAAAGTCGAGCTAGCTTTAGGAGGCTTTCGTGAGCCTTACCCAACAAGGCCCATGCACGAGCATATTCGCCTCTATTAAGAAGATTTGCACCAAACAGCGTCAGGTTTATAAGGTTAAGGCCCAGCCCCTCCACCAGTTCAGCCCCTTCACGTTTGGGGGGTCCTCCCACCAGAACCCGCGCATATTTGGACAGTTCGCCCGCTCGATCCAGCACAACACCAGCGTCAAGCGTAGGAAACCACCCGTAACCCTGCCAGCCGGCAACAACTGACTGCTCTGAGGCTCGCATAAAGTGGAACTCGCCACGTACTCCGTTTGAGAAAAGTGCTGTGTGGTGGCCGAAATCGTCCTGGAAGTAAGCCGCTACTGGACTGACCGTATTAAGCCACGTGCGCTGTTCAAACTCATCGAATGACTCGTCGCTGATAAATACTGCGAATTCAATATCAGAAAATCGATCCCCTTCACCAGTCGCAAATGATCCGAACATCAGCGCGGAAACAACACGATTGTCCTGATGACACCTCTCGCGGAAACTCTCGATCATCGTCTGCTGTACCATTTTTACCTCTCTGTTCAACGGGTTGCCCGGTTCACCCGCATCGCCCGGTCGGTTTTCCGGGCGGGGCGGCG
>CALKWL010000253.1 GCA_938004235.1 uncultured Gammaproteobacteria bacterium | reverse complement strand
TGCCGCCTTTCATGGCGCACCTTGCCGCAACCATGCTGTCCGTGTTGCCCAATCCGCCGCTCTCCAGCGACAACCTTGATTCCATGCGGGTAGACAGCGTCTGCCATGCCTGCGACGCTAGGCAGCCAACCCGGCTGGAAACGGTTGCACCGCATTATTTACGCCGCTAACGAATTTATCGCGCTTCGCGCAACAGGGAATCAATATGAAACCAATGACCGCCCTTGGATTACTGCTCACCGGAGGCATGCCTTTAAGCGCGCTGGCCGCCGCACTGGAATTGCCGCGCGAAAAAGCGCCGGAAAACTGGCAAGTCACCGTAGGCGTCGCTCCGGTCATTGCCCCAGTGTATTCCGGCTCGCAGGACTACACCGTCTCCATCTACCCGGATTTGCGCTTGCGCTACGGCGAACGCTTTTTCGCCTCCATTCCCGAAGGACTGGGCTACAACGCCATTCTGACCCCAAACTGGAAAATCGGCCCGCTGGTCAAAATCCGCTTTGGACGCAAGGAGGATACCGGCGGATCGACCTTTCTTGTCTCCGGGCAGACCGACGCCCTGCTCGGCATGGGCGACATTGATCCTGCCGGTGAAGCTGGAGGCTTTGTTGAATACCGCACGGCCAACTGGGGCACGCGCGTGGAAATCCGCCAGGGCTTTGGCGGGCATGAAGGTCTGATTGGCGACCTGAACGTCAATTATTTCAACAGGATCGGCGCCATGCGCTACACCATCGGCCCACGCATGACCCTGGCAAGCCGTGATTTTATCGACACCTATTACGGCGTTACCCCTGCGCAATCCCTTGCCAGCGGCTATGCGCCTTACACGACAGAAAGCGGCCTGGTATCCATCGGTCTCGGCGCAAGCGCCGTCATGCCCTTATCAAGCGCCTGGAATCTTGGCGTATTCGCCGGCTTCGACTATCTGACGGACAAGGCGGGCGATTCCCCGCTGGTCGAATCCACAAGCCAGTTCAGTCTGATCGGCTCCCTGAGCTACCGTTTTTAAGATACGCACACGCCATGTCATCCATACCGCAACGCACCCCGGCGATTGATTTATTGCTCAATCGTTATTCCACCCCGGCCAAGTATCTCGCCGACCCTGCGCCGCAAGGCGAAGCGCTTGGTCTGATTCTTCGCGCCGCCATGAGCGCGCCGGATCATGCTGGGCTGCAACCCTGGCGCCTGATGCTGGTACAGGGCGCGGCGCTGCAACGCATGGGCGATCTGTTTGCCGCCAGTTTCCAGCAGCGCAACCCGCAGGCGACGCAGGAACTCATCGAACGCGAACGCAGCAAGCCCACGCGCTCGCCCCTGCTGATTTTTTTGATTGCCAAGCCGCAGCCTCACCCCAAGGTTCCCGAATGGGAACAAATCATGTCCCTGGGCGCGGCGGCGACGCAGATGCAATTGATGGCGCAGGCGCTCGGCTTTGGCAGCATCTGGCTCTCCGGCGACCGCTGCCATGATCGCGGCCTGCTCGAACAGCTCGGCCTGAGCGACGACGAACGGCTTTACGGCTACCTGGCCATGGGCACGCCCAAAGAGAGCTGTGCGGGCAAGGCGCGCGGCAATCCTTGGGATGTGACGAGTGAATGGACGGGGTGAAACCAGAAAGTCTGCACAAGCCTTATTTCGACACGTCATGCAGCCGTATATTGATCCGGCACGAATTATCCACGTCCACCCGTTTGCCCTGAGCTTGTCGAAGGGTATTGTGCAGGACTTCGACAAGCTCAGCCTGAACGGATATTCACACTATATTGAGTCTCAAGTCATTGGCTTGTGCCTGAAGCCTGTGGCAGCTTGAGCGACAACCCAGCCGCCGCCAGCAATAGCAAAGTGGATGCCACCAAACAGCCCTCCAGCCCCCACACCGTGTAAGCCCAACCGGACAGCACCGTACCCGCCAACCGTCCGCCTGCATTGGCCATGTAGTAGAAGCCGACTTTCATCGCCACCTTGTCGCCTTCGGCGTAGGAGAGGATGAGGTAGGAGTGGATGGATGAATTGAGCGCGAAAACCACGCCGAACAGCGCCAGCCCGCCGACCACGACGCTCGCGGGATCGTAGCCTTCCCTCAACGCCCAAACCATGACCATGGGAATAGCAGCAAGAATCAGTGCACCGACAACCACGGCACCGCGCCCTGGAGAATGCCCCGGCTTGCGCCACAGCCCCGGTGTGGCCGCCTGCACCATGCCGTAACCAATCACCCACAGCGCCATAAAGCCGCCGACTTCGGCAAAGCCCCAGCCCAGAACAGAATGCAAATACACCGGCAGGCCGACCACAAACCACACATCGCGCGCGCCGAACAGGAAGAAACGCGCGGCGGCAAGCCAGTTGATCGCCGGGGTGTTGGAAAAGATCTGACCGAATCCGGGCTTGCCCTTCACCACGCCCAGCGCATTGGGCAAGGTCAACGTGACCAGCAGCCCAACGCTCAGTAGCGCGATCATCGCCCACAGCGCGCCGTGGAAGCCCCACACGGCCAGTAAAAAACCGCCGAGGAAAAAGCCCACGCCCTTGAGCGCATTCTTCGAGCCGGTAAGAATCGCCACCCATTTGAACAGGCGGCCCTCCCCCGCCACCAACTTGACCGAGGATTTGGCGCTCATCTTGTTGAGGTCTTTGGCAATGCCGGACAAGGCCTGTGCCGCCATGACGTAGGGCACGGTCAGCAAGGCAGCCGGTGCAAGCAGCATGGCGAGCGAGACGATCTGCAAGGCCGTGCCTATCTGCATGGTGCGATTGACGCCGATGCGCGCGCCCAACCAACCGCCCACGGCATTGGTGACGATGCCGAACACCTCGTAAAACAGGAACAGCATGGCGATTTCTAACGCTGAGTAGCCCAGATTGTAGAAATGCAGCAAGACCAACATGCGCAATGCGCCGTCGGTCAGGGTGAAAGCCCAGTAGTTGCCGGTGACGATGGTGTAGTTGCGTAGGTCGGGTTTCATTCTTGTATATTCCTCAATGCGCCCTCTCCCCTCGCGGGAGAGGGTAAGCGAGGGGGCAGAGAAAATCACATCGCCCGCGCCACCTTCGCCACCAACTCCATCATGCGGTTCACATAGCCCCATTCGTTGTCGTACCAAGCCATGACTTTCACCTGTGTGCCATCGATCACCAAGGTACACAGCGCATCCACAATCGCCGAACGCGGATCGCCCTTGTAATCAACCGACACCAGCGGCAGCTCCTCGTAGCCGAGAATGCCTTGCAATTCGCCCTGCGCGCCTGCCTTGAGGAAAGCGTTCACCTCTTCTGCTGTGGTCGGACGCGCTGCTTCAAACACAAAATCGGTCAGCGAAGCGTTCATCAGCGGAACGCGCACGGCATGGCCGTTTAGCTTGCCGTTCAACTCCGGGAAAATCTCGCCGATGGCCTTGGCCGAGCCGGTGGTGGTCGGAATCAGGGAGAGCGCACTAGCGCGGGCGCGACGCAAATCCTTGTGCCCCTTGTCGATCAGGGTCTGGGTATTGGTTAAATCATGCAGGGTAGTCATGGTGCCGTGCAGAATGCCGATATTCTCGTGCAGCACTTTGACCAGCGGCGCCAGGCAGTTGGTGGTGCAGGATGCGGCGGTGACCAGATTGTGCTTGCCTGCGTCGTACAGATGATCGTTCACGCTCATGACGATATTCAGCGCGCCCTTGACCGGTGCGGCGACGACCACCTTTTTCGCGCCGCGCTCGAAATGCGGCTGGATCTGCTCGACGGTACGCAGCTTGCCGGTCGCCTCGACCACAATGTCCACGCCCAGAGCCATCCAATCGATCTTGGCCGGGTCTTTTTCCATGCTGTAGGAGATGCGCTTGCCATCGACGATAATCGCCTCGACTTCGCTGCCTGACTCACTGGCCACGTCGTGATTCCAGCGGCCATGCACCGAATCGTATTTCAGCAGGTGCGCCAGTGAAGGCGCGTCGGCGCTGATTTCGTTGACATGCACGATTTCGTAGTCTGCCTCGCCCCATGCCGCACGCAAACCCAAACGCCCCATGCGGCCAAAGCCGTTGATTGCTACGCGAACAGTCATTTCCCACCCTCATTTTTTCTATAAAAACATTCGATAAGCCAAATATACGTTTTTTCGGATACTATGCCAGCTTAAAGATTTTTTACCCCTATCGAGGCCAGCCATGCTCAAACCCCTGCTCATTTCCGCCGCCATGTTCGCAAGCCTCGGCGCCTACGCCTCCGACGCGCCGCTCAACGTCACCAAGGTCAACGACCATGTGTACGCCATCGTCGGCGAGATTGATGACCGCAGTTATGACAACGACGGCCTCAACAACAACCAGGCCTTTATCGCCGCCAAGGACGGCGTGATCCTGATCGACTCCGGCGCGAGCAAGATCGGCGCGGCGCGCATTGAAAAGGCGATTGCCAACGTCACCAAAACCCCGGTGAAATGGGTCATCAATACCGGCAGTCAGGATCACCGCTGGCTGGGCAATGCCTATTTCGCCAGCAAGGGCGCGGAAGTGATCGCCTTTGAAGGCACGGTCACCACGCAGAAAAAAGTCGGCA
This sequence comes from uncultured Gammaproteobacteria bacterium, assembly GCA_938004235.1. Classification (GTDB taxonomy): domain Bacteria; phylum Pseudomonadota; class Gammaproteobacteria; order Halothiobacillales; family Halothiobacillaceae; genus Thiofaba. Next base: position 18,108 of record CALKWL010000253.1, on the reverse strand, counting down.
CGCAGCAGATCGACACGCTGAAAAAGACCCTGAAAGAGCGCATGGACGGCACCGCTCCGGCGTATGCCACACGCATTCTCAAGGAATCGCCCGCCAAGCTTGATCTGGGCGGTGAAAAACTTGAAGTGATGTACACCAACGCCCACTTCCCCGGCGACAGCATGGTGTGGCTGCCCAAGGAAAAAATCCTGGCGGCCGGCGACTTGATTTATGTCGATCGGATGCTCGGCGTGCACGACACCTCCAGCGTCAAAAACGCCTGGGCCGCATGGCAGGAAGTCGTCAAGCTCAATCCGACCACGGTCATCCCCGGTCATGGTCAGGTCTGCGACATGGCCAAGGCCAAGAAGGACACTGGCGATTACTACGCCTTCCTGGTCAACGTGGTCGGCAAGGCCGCGCAGGACATGGCGCCGATGGACGAAGTCATCAAGGCCAATGCCGATCGCGCGGAATTCAAGCACCTCAAGCACTATGACACCTGGCACAAGACCGTGATGAACCGCACCTACCTTCAGTTCGAAGGGCAGTAACGCATGGCGCACGGCCACGCGCACGAGCATCACGCACAGGGGCACGCGCATAGCCATGCCGAGGCTCCGGCTCGCGTGCTCTGGCTGGCCGTCGCGCTGACGCTGGGCTTCGCCTTGGTCGAGGCGGCGGCGGGCTGGTGGTCAGGTGCGCTGGTGTTGTTGGGCGACGCGGCGCATATGCTCACCGACGCCTTCGCGCTCGGGCTTGCCGCCGTCGCCTCTTGGCTGGCCTTGCGTCCGGCGGATCGTCGCCATTCCTTCGGCTTCGGGCGGGTGGAAATGCTTGGCGCGCTGCTCAATGCCGTGCTCATGCTGCTCGTGGTCGCCATGATCGCCTACGAGGCGCTGACCCGGCTGCAATCGCCGCCCGCCGTGGATGCGACGACCATCGCCTGGGTGGCGCTGATCGGTCTGGCGGTGAATATCCTGGTCGCCCGCCTGCTGTGGCCGGCCAGCGACAGCATCAATGTACGCGGCGCGCTGCTGCATGTGATGGGCGACATTCTCGGCTCCATCGTCGCCCTGGTCACCGGCGTGGTGCTGCTGTTTGTGGACTGGTACTGGCTCGACCCCGTGCTGTCGCTGCTGATCTGCGGCCTGATCGGCTTTTCCGCGCTCGGGCTGCTGCGCGAAGCGGTGCATCAATTGCTCGACGGCGTGCCGCTGGATCTCGATCTGGAGGCGGTGCGCGCGGCGCTGAACGCCCTTGAGGGCGTCGAACAGGCGCGGCATGTACACGTCTGGCGCATCCACGGCCAGATCATCGGCCTGACCGCCGAGCTTGATCTGGCGCAGCCTGGCGACTGGGGCCGCATCCTGCATTTAGCGCAAGACATGCTGCACCAGCGCTTTCATATCGACCACGCCACCCTGCAACCAAACTTTGGCGACATGTCTCCTTCCGAAGCGTGCGCCACACCCACCCCCAACCCAAAGGAGCCCGCCGCATGAGCAGCCTGAATCCAGCCCTCGCCGACATGATCCGCCTGGCCGCGCGCGTCGCCAGCAACTGCCCCGGCGACGGCGAATGCCTGATTCAGCGCCTGAGCGAGCAAAACGTCAGCGCCGAACACATCGCCGAGATCATTTTTCTGGCGCGCGAAATCCGTGACCGCGCGCATGAACGCGCCCAGACCCTGGCTGATGAGCGCGCCGACGCGCGCATGAGTCAGATGTTCGGCATCATCCCCGGCCAGCCTGTCGCGGGCGCGGCCTGTTGCGGCGGCAGCGCCTGCTGCAACTAAACGCCCGGAGCGCCCCATGTCCGCCCAATGCGAAATCACCGCACGCAAGGCCGCCGGCCAGTCGATGAGCCTGTTCGAGCGCTATCTCAGCCTGTGGGTGGCACTGTGCATCCTGGTCGGCATCGGCCTGGGGCATCTGCTGCCGGGCGTGTTCGCAAGCATCGGCACGATGGAAGTCGCGCACGTCAATCTGCCGGTCGCGGCGCTGATCTGGCTGATGATTATTCCAATGCTGTTGAAGATCGACTTCGGTGCGTTGCACGAGGTGCACCAGCATTGGCGCGGCATCGGTGTGACCCTGTTCATCAACTGGGGCGTGAAGCCGTTTTCGATGGCGCTGTTCGCCGCGATTTTCATCTACGGTCTGTTCGCCGCCTGGCTGCCCGCCGATCAGCTCGATAGCTATGTTGCCGGGCTGATCCTGTTGGCCGCCGCGCCTTGCACGGCGATGGTGTTCGTCTGGAGCCGTCTGACCGGCGGCGAGCCGAACTTCACCCTCACTCAGGTGGCGCTCAACGACGTGATTATGGTGTTCGCCTTCGCGCCACTGGTCGGCCTGCTGCTGGGCATGGCCGCCATCAGCGTGCCCTGGGACACCCTGCTGCTCTCGGTGCTGCTGTACATTGTCGTGCCGGTCGTGCTCGCCCAGCTCTGGCGACGGATGCTGCTTGCACGCGGCGGCGAGGCGGCGCTGGAAAGCGTGCTCAAACTTTTGCAACCGCTGTCCTTGCTCGCCCTGCTGGCCACCCTGGTGTTGCTGTTCGGCTTTCAGGGCGAGCAGATCATCCGGCAGCCGTTCATTATCGCTCTGCTGGCGGTGCCGATTCTGTTCCAGGTGTATTTCAATGCCGGGCTGGCCTACTGGTTGAGTCGGCGCTTTGGTGTGGCGCACTGCGTGGCCGGGCCGGCGGCCTTGATCGGCGCGAGCAATTTCTTCGAGCTGGCGGTGGCAGCGGCAATCAGCCTGTTCGGCCTGCAGTCCGGCGCGGCGCTGGCCACGGTGGTCGGCGTGCTGGTCGAGGTGCCGGTGATGCTCTCAGTGGTCGCTATCGTCAACCGCTCGCGTGGTTGGTATGAGCGCGGGCAGGTAGCGGCCAATCCTTGAGCTGAAGGCACAAAAAAAGGCGGAACATGGTGTTCCGCCTTTTTATTTGATCCTCGTTTTCCGGTTTGAGGCTGCTTATTCGGCAACAGGTACTTCCGTACCGATCCGGTTGATCTACTAAGAACTTGTCTTTAGTTACTCGCGCAAGCTAGGATAGTAATCAATTACTATCTTGGTGGGGTGGCAATGGAAAGTCCGGCAAAACATCTTCCGGCCGATGAGCGGCGGGCTGTTACGGTCGAGGCGGTGATTAAGCTGGCTGGAACACAAAATCCAAGCGAAATTACCACCGCTGCCATCGCACGGCATATGAAGCTGACGCAAGGTGCATTGTTCCGCCATTTTCCAAGCAAGGAAGCTATTTGGCAGGCGGTCATGGAGTGGGTGGCCGAGCGTCTCCTGAGCCGGATCGACCAAGCAGCTCAAGGTATCCAGTCGCCTCTGGCGGCCATGGAAGCGATGTTCATGAGTCACGTCGAATTCGTCGCCGAGCATCCCGGCGTACCGCGCATGATGTTTGGCGAGCTTCAGCGCGCTGAGTCCACCCCCGCCAAGCGTATGGCGCAAACCCTGATTCAGCGTTATGGCGAGCGCTTGCAGCGTCTCTTTGAGCAGGGCAAGGCAAGTGGCGAGTTGTCGTCAACCCTGGACAGTAATGCGGCCGCCACGCTGTTCATCGGCACGATTCAGGGGTTGGTGATGCAGTCACTGCTTGCCGGGGATGTGGAGCGTATGCGGCGCGACGCACCACGGGTATTTTCCATTTACCAGCGCGGCATCAGGTCGGGTTCTCAGGAGTAGGCCATGAAATCACTGTTCCCATCAGGCCGCACACTTGGCTTGTTGGCTGTTCTCGTTCCCCTGCTTGCGCTTTTCATTTATGTGGGCCTGCGCTCCGGCCCGCTTGCCCCGGTCGCCGTGACCCTCACCACAGTGGAGTCACGCGCCATCACCCCGGCATTGTTCGGCATCGGCACAGTCGAGGCGCGCTACACCTACAACATCGGCCCGACGCAGGCAGGAAGGATCAAATATCTGGATGTGCATGTCGGTGATTGGGTCAAGGCAGGGCAAGTGCTCGGCGAGATGGAGCCGGTTGATCTTGATGATCGGGTACGCTCGCAGGAGTTTGCCTATCGACGCGCAGAAGCCGCCTTGCGCGAAGCAGAGGCTCGGCAAGCCTACGCCCAGTCGCAGGCACGCCGCTATGAGCAGTTGCTCCCTGCACGCTTGGCCAGCGAGGAGGCCGTCGCCACCCGGCGGCAGGAGTTGCAGATTGCCAACGCAGCGCTGTCCGCCGCCAGGGAGGATCTCTCCCGTGCGCGCTCTGACCGCGACGCTCTTGTGGCGCAACGCAGTAATTTACGCCTGATTGCACCCGCTGATGGCGTGATTGCTGTACGTGACGCCGACCCTGGAACCACGATGGTGGCGGGTCAGTCCGTCGTTGAAATCATTGATCCCACGAGCTTGTGGGTCAACGTGCGCTTCGACCAGATCAGCGCTTTGGGTCTCGCCAGCGGCTTGTCGGCGCATGTTGTGTTGCGCTCGCGTGAGGGCGCGGCGCTACAGGGTCGCGTGTTGCGCATCGAACCGAAGGCGGATGTGGTCACTGAAGAAATGCTGGCCAAGGTGGTTTTTGATGTCATGCCTCAGCCTTTGCCGCCCGTGGGCGAACTGGCCGAGGTCACGATTGATCTGCGTGAGCTTGCGTCCGCGCCGGTCATTCCGAATGCCGCAATCCGTCGCAATGGTGGCAAGGCGGGGGTATGGCGCATTGCTGACGGCGCATTAAGCTTTACGCCCATCACGCTTGGCGCGTCAGATCTGCATGGCCATGTTCAGGTGCTCGGCGGTCTTGAGGCGGGCGATCAGGTCGTACTCTATAGCGAAAAGGCGCTTGCCACCCACAGTCGCATCCACGTCGTCGAGCGTATTGCGGGTGTTGCGCCATGATCAGCCTGGCCGGGCGCGACATCCTGCATTCCTGGGGCAAGTTCGTCTTCACGGGAATCGGCCTTGGCTTGCTGATTGGCGTCACCCTGGTCATGGCGGGCGTGTATCGAGGCATGGTGGACGATGGCAAAGCGCTGCTTGATAACAGTGGCGCCGATCTTTGGGTGGTGCAAAAAGACACGCTGGGGCCTTATGCCGAGTCATCCAGTCTTAACGACGATATTTATCGCGGTGTTCTCGCCATGCCGGGTGTCCTCCGCGCGGCCAACGTGACCTACTTGACCATGCAGGTACGCAAAGGCGGTCATGATGTGCGCGCCATGGTGGTTGGCATCGCGCCCGGCAAGATCGGCATCACCCCCGGATGGCCGCCGTATCTGGTCGCGGGTCGCCAGATGACGCGAGGGCATTACGAAGCCGTCGCTGACATCGCCACCGGCTTCGCGCTCGGTGAGCGCATCCAGATTCGCCGTAATACATTCACCGTGGTGGGATTAACCCGACGCATGGTGTCGTCAAGCGGCGACCCGATGATATTCATTGCGCTCAAAGACGCTCAGGAAGCGCAATTTCTCAAGGACAACGATGCCATCTGGCAGAGCCGCCGCCGTACCGAGGCGAATCCGGCCTTCAACCGCCCCAGCGTGCCCGGATTGCTGGATGCCGTTATCGCATCGCAAAGCAGCAATGCGTTCGTCAATGCCGTGCTGGTCACACTGGAGCCGGGTCATGCCGCGGATGAAGTCGCAGAATCCATCCGGCGCTGGAAGCGTTTGACGGTCTATACCCGCGCCCAGATGGAGGACATCCTCGTTGGCAAACTGATTGCCTCCTCCGCCAAACAGATCGCCATGTTTCTGGTGATTTTGGCGTTCGTCAGTGCCGCGATTGTCGCTTTCATCATTTACACCCTGACCATGGACAAGATCCGCGAGATTGCCGTATTGAAACTCATCGGTACGCGCAATCGAACGATCGCCGCCATGATCCTGCAACAGGCGCTGGCACTTGGGGTGATTGGATTCGTGGTGGGCAAGATCACGGCCACGTATGCGGCGCCGCTGTTTCCCAAATATGTGTTGCTGGTGCCTGCCGATTCCATCGCAGGCTTTGTTGCCGTACTGTTGATCTGTGTGCTGTCCAGCATTATCGCCATCCGCATGGCGCTCAAGGTTGATCCAGCCGAAGCCATCGGAGGTTGAGATGCGCGGAAAAGGCATACGCATTGAGGGTCTGAAAAAACGCTATGGCACGGGCGATACCGCCGTCGATGCCTTGAAGGGTGTGGATATGCAGGTCGCGCCGGGCGAGGTTGTGGGACTGATCGGCCCGTCCGGCTCGGGCAAGAGCACGCTGCTCAAATGTTTGGGCGCGGTCATCGACCCCACGGCGGGGCGCATGACGTTGGGCGACGAGGTCATTTTTGATGATGGCTGGAAAGTACGCGACCTGCGGGCATTGCGCCGCGACAAGATTGGTTTCGTGTTTCAGGCGCCCTACCTGATTCCCTTTCTTGATGTGATCGACAACGTGGCGCTGTTGCCCATGCTGGCCGGCGTGCCGAACGCCGAGGCGCGCCAACATGCGCTTGATTTGCTGGTTGCGCTGGACGTGCAACACCGCGCCAAAGCGATGCCATCCCAATTGTCTGGCGGCGAACAGCAGCGCGTCGCTATCGCCCGTGGGCTGGTTAACCGTCCGCCTGTCATTTTGGCCGATGAACCGACCGCGCCGCTTGATTCCGAGCGCGCCATGGCGGTGATCCGCATTCTCAACGACATGGCACGCAAGTATGAAACCGCGATCATCGTCGTGACGCACGACGAAAAAATTATCCCCACGTTCAAGCGCATTTATCACATTCGCGACGGCGTGACCTTTGAGGAGGCCGGTGAGGGTCGGGCTCTGTAGGTGTGAGAATTTGCACCGCAATCTGAGGTGAGAGCATAAAAAAGGCGAAACATGATGTTCCGCCTTTTTGTTTGACCCTCGCGTCCGGTGTGGAGCTGTTTACTCGGCGGCAGGCATTTCCGTACCGATCCTGTCGATCTCGGTCTTGATGCGCAGCTTGTCCAGTTGCCCCAGCGGCAGACTGGTGAACAGTTTGATGCGGTTTTCCAGCACACGGAAAGCTTCGCGGAAGGCCAACATGCGCATGACTTCATCGCCCTCGACCGCCACCGGGTCAGGCACGCCCCAGTGCGCGGTCATCGGCTGACCCGGCCAGACCGGGCAGATTTCGTCCCTGGCGGTATCACATACCGTGAAAACGAAATCCATAACCGGCGCGTCCGGCTGGGCGAATTCGTCCCAGGACTTGCTGCGCAGTTCTGCGGTCGGAAAATCCAGGCGTTGCAGCAATTCCAGCGTCAGCGGATGAACCCCACCGCGCGGATGGCTGCCTGCGCTGTAGGCATGGAAACGCCCTTTGCCCCAATGATTCAGCAGGGCTTCAGACATGATGCTGCGCGCGGAATTGCCCGTGCACAGAAATAGGACGTTATAAACCGCTTGTTCCATCGCACACTCCCCATTCGTTGACTCTGTTGTTGGACTCGACGTGATGGAAATCGCAGGCACACAGCTTCCCGGCGTGTTCGCCCATGCCTGAAGATCAGCTTGCCCCTGAGGACTGGCACCAAACGCAGGCAGGGCGACATCAAGCACCGCCAGTGCCCAGTCAGGAAGCTGGGGAGTGATGCGATAGTGCATCCACACCCCGGCGCGGCGCGCCTCGACCAGGCCAAGATCGCGCAACAGACCAAGGTGACGCGAAACCTTCGGTTGCGACTGCCCCAGGGTGCGGGTCAATTCACAGACGCAGACTTCGCCTTGGCTGTGCAACAGCGCCAGGCAACGCAGGCGGGTTGAATCGCTCAGCGCATGAAAGAACTGGTGGCTTTCGATTTCCATGGGGAAATATACGCAATTACTTATATATGTTTTAGTGAATATTTGGTGACGACATCATTTCAGGCCGCGCAGGCGTTCATGATTCAGCGCCAGCCATTGCATGAGGATGATTGGGGTCGCCGAGCAAATAAGCCCCTGTTGCAGCATCAGCATCGCCTCTTCACGCGGAACCACGCTGACGCGAATATCTTCCTGTTCATGTTCAAGACCAAACAGACCGCCGACATTACGGCTATCCACTTCGGCGTAGTACATGAACAGGCTTTCCGTGGTGCCCCCGGGGCTGACCCAACAGCGTGTGATGTACTCAAGCTTCAAGGGAACAATTCCCGCTTCTTCAAGCATTTCACGCTGCACCACATCTTCGAGCGCTTCACCGTCCTCAATCATGCCCGCCGGGAATTCGCGCAACCAAGGGCTGCCAGGAGCATCCAGAGCTCCAGGGCGGAACTGCTCCAGCATCACGACCGCATCACGCTCAGGGTCGTAGGGCAGCACCGCCACCGCATGACCGCGTTCGAACATTTCGCGGGTCATGGTCTCGCTCCAACCGCCGCCAAAGAGCTGGTGACGCAGGTGATAGCGTTCGAGGCGGAAAAACCCTTGAAACACCACCTCGCGCTGAAGAATTTCCCATTGCATACTGACTACCTCAATAATCGTTCAAAAACAGGCGCATGATGCCGAATGCCAATGACGAAATGATGCACCACCTTAGCCTGCTGATTGGCCGGGAGGCTGTCATCGAAGGGCGGCATGTGCGCGTTGTGGATGTGCTGCGCGAAAACGAAAGCCTCGTGCTGAGCGAACTGGGGCTTGGACGAATGCAGGAAAGCGTTTATGGCCAAGCCCGACGCCGCGCACCGCGCCATTTTCAAATACCGTTACGCAGCGTGGTAAGCACCCAACTCCACCCCGTCCTGCGCACTATGCTTGACGAAGGTGAGCAGGCCGCCTTGCATGCGTTAATGGCTAAGCAATAGCGCTGCCACACGCTGTCGGTCGTCCTCGGTGTCCACGCCATGTCCAGGCGGCTCATCAACTACATCGACATGAATGCGTACCCCGTGCCACATTGCACGCAATTGTTCGAGCTTTTCCAGACCTTCAATCGGCGCTTCCGGCCAGGTTGCGAAGTTGCGCAAAAAGCCCGCACGATAGGCATACAGACCCAGGTGACGGAAGCCATGCTCATGCGCCGCGCCCTCCTCCACTCCGAAACGATCACGTTCCCAGGGAATCGGCGCGCGGGAAAAATACAGGGCAAAACCGGCCTGATCGCGCACCACCTTGACCACATGCGGGTCAAACATATCGCGGGCGTGATGAATCGGTGTGCACAGCGTGGCGATGCCTGCCTGTGGAAACTGCACCAGATTGGCCGCCAAGCGATCAAGCAATGCAGGCGGAATCAACGGCTCATCACCTTGCAGGTTGACCACCACCTCATCATCCGCCCACCCCATGCTGCGCACCACCTCGGCCAGCCGGTCGGTACCGGTGGCGTGATCGGGCGAGGTCATCACCACCTGAATACCCAGGCACTCACCCACTTCGGCGATGCGCACATCATCGGTTGCCAGCACAATTTGATCAGCTTGTGCGCACCTGGCCGCCTCAAGGACATGCTGCACCAGGGGTTTGCCGCCGATATCGAGCAAAGGTTTACCAGGCAGGCGCGTGGAGGCATAACGCGCCGGGATGACCAACTTATAGGCCAGTTTGCAGCCCAAATTTCCAGCCATTCAGGCCGCCGCCGGATGCTTGGCGCGCAGGGCTTCAGCCTCGTCTTCGCCCAGAGTGCGCGCCTCTTCGGGCAGCATGACCGGAATGCCGTCCCGAATCGGATACGCCAGTCGCGCAGCAATCGAAATCAGCTCCTGGGCGTTCTGGTCATACACCAGCGGGCCTTTAGTCAGTGGGCAGGCCAGAATTTCAAGCAGACGTTTGTCCATCGCGCAGCGCCTCAAGTTTGGAAAAAATAAACTGTTCAAACCCCTCGTCCAACACGGCCTCCACCGGCACAACCCATTGATTGCGCCAATGATTCGCCTGGGCGAACGGCTGGCATTTTACGGCATCCTTGGCCGTCATGAGCAACGGGCGTTCACAAAACCGGCGCATTTCATCTGCCGTAAAAACATGGTGATCTTCGGCAAAATCATGCGCTTCGATGCTTAACCCCAAGCCGCGCAACATGCCAAAAAATCGTTCAGGATGGCCGATCCCCGCCAGCGCGTCGCAGGTTTGCCCGGCGAAATTCGCCAAGGCGCGACGGGAGCCGTCAACAAGATTGATGGCATCACCTGGTTGCAGGCACATCGCCCATTGCCGTTCCGCCCCATGACTCACACCGTTGTGCAACACCACAGCATCGACTTCTGCAAGACGCTGAACCGGCTCGCGCAACGGCCCAGCAGGTAAACAGCGTCCATTCTCCATGCCCATGCTTTGGCCGCGCGCGGCATCCAGCACACAAATTTCCAGGTCACGCGCCAGTTGCAGATGCTGTAATCCATCATCCAGCAAGACGATGTCCGCGCCCAGCTCAATCGCCAGCAATCCGGCACGATAGCGCTCAGGATGCACCACGACCTCAAGCTCAGGCAGCGCACGCTTGAGCATCAGAGGTTCATCGCCCACCTCGTCGGCGCGACGATCGAGCATGACGCGGCGCGGTTCGCCCGTAATTCGAGCGCCGTGCCCACGACTCAGGATGGCCGGATGCCAGCCACGTGCTAACAAGCGCTGCGCCAACCAGAGTGTCAGCGGAGTTTTCCCGGTGCCACCGACCGTGATATTGCCAATCACAATCACCGGAACAGGCAAGCGTTTCGCTGTTTTTTGACCGCTGCGATAGGCGAGCAAACGCCGGCGTGCCAGCGCACACCACAGCCAGCCCAGCGGGGCGAGCATTAAACTGCGCCAATCATGCGCCGATTGCCAGAATCCTGGAGCCTTCATGCGCGAAAACTATGCCGCATTAAATTGCAGATGATACAAACGGGCATACGCCCCACCCAGCGCCAGCAACTCGTCGTGCCGCCCCTGCTCCACGATCTTCCCGGCGTGCATCACCACAATCACATCGGCCTTTTGAATCGTGGACAATCGATGCGCCACCACAAAGGTCGTACAGCGGTGCAGCAGGCTATCCAGTGCAGTTTGTATCAACCGCTCCGATGCCGTATCCAAAGCCGAAGTGGCCTCATCCAAAAGCAGAATGGGCGCCTGTTTCAACAGAGCACGCGCAATCGCAATGCGTTGACGCTGCCCCCCGGAAAGCAACACGCCGCGCTCCCCGACACGGGTATCAAAACCTTGCGGCAAAGCTTCAATAAACTCGCGTGCCTGGGCTTGTTCGGCCGCCGCGACAATTGCCTCACGTGATGCTCCCTGCATCATGCCGTAGGCAATGTTATTCGCTACGCTGTCATCGAACAGCGTGACCTCCTGCCCGACCCAGGCGAATTGGGCACGCAAATGATTCAACTCAAGGCTTTGAATATCCACGCCATCCAGCAGAATCCGTCCCTGATTTGGCTCATAAAAACGGGTCAGCAGGTTGAGTAAAGTGCTTTTACCGCTGCCAGACTGCCCTACAATCGCCACGGTACTTCCCGCAGGAACGTCCAGATCAATGCCATGCAGCACCGTTGGTGCCTCGCCCTTATCGGCTGCGGTGCGATAACTGAAGCCGATCTGATCAAACTGCACCCGACGCCCCGGCGCATGTGTTGGGGGCAAGGTCCCGCTGGCGCAATTGCGTTCTTCGGCCTCGTCCAGCGTCTGGAAAAGCTGTTCACTGGCCGCAATGCCCTTTTGCAACATGGCGTTAAGATTAGTGAGGCGCTTGATCGGCGAAAGAATCATCGCCAGAGCGGTCAAAAAGGAAATGAAAGTGCCGACGGTGAGCTCTTCCAGACGCTCGCCGCTGGTGGCAAACGCCACTACCGCCGCCACGGAAAGAGCGACCAGCAACTGCACAAACGGGGTAGACGTCGCGCTGACCGCTTCCATCTTCATCACCGCCACACGGTTGCGCTCGTTGACCTCGGCAAAGCGTGCCTGCTCATAGGCCTCGCCACCGTAGAGTTTGACCAGTTTGTGACCGCCGACCACCTCGTCGGATACCTGCGCCAGCTCGCCGACCGAGGTTTGAATGCGGCGGCTGTAACGGCGGAAATGGCGGCTAATCAGGCTGACCAAAAGCCCCACAATCGGCGCCAGCACCAGAATGAACAACGCGAGCTGCGGGCTGAGCCAGAACATCCACGCTAGTAAGCCAATCACCGACAGGCCATCACGCACCAGCACGGTCAGAGCTTCAGTGGCCGCTGCCGCCACTTGTTCCACGGTGTAGGTCAAACGCGCCAGCAAATCGCCGGATTGCGCATGGTCAAAAAAGCGACTCGGCAGACGCATGAATTTTTCAAACACCTGCTGACGCAAGGCGGAAATTACTTGGCGCGCCACCCAGGTCATGCCGTATTTGGCGGCAAATTCGCTAACCCCGCGCACCAGGAAAATGCCGATAATCGCCCATGGAATCCAGGCGCTCACCGCCATGTCACGCGCTACAAAGCTGCCATCCAACAGCGGCTTGATGATGGCCGCAAAGGCTACATCGGTCAGTGATGCGCCGATCATGCCGACAATCGCCAGTGCAAATATGGCGCGATGAGGGCGCACATAGCCCAGCAGACGGCGATAAGTCGCTAAACCGCTGGCCGGTTCTGACGACGACACAGGTTTCATTCGGGCTCAGTCGCCAAGCCGATATGCAACAAGCCTGCGGCCTTGGCGGCATCCAACGCCCGTACCACAGCCTGGTGCTCGGCCTTGGCGTGGGCGCGAATCAACACCACAGTGTCATCATTTCGCCCCGGAAGCTCGCGCAACCGCAGTTCGAGCTGCTCAAGCGACAAGGCTTCACCATTCAGGGCGTAATGTTCGGTTTCATCAATTTCAATCGTCCAGTCCTTGCTTTGATCCGGCGAGGACTCACCCTGTTCGGCCTTGGGCAGTTCAACCTTCAGGCGCTGCGCTTGGGTGAAGCTCGCCGTGAGCATGAAAAAAATCAGCAGCAAAAACACCACATCAATCAGCGGTGTCATGTCCAGACTGACATCTTCGCGCACGCGCCCCCTGAAGTTCATGCTTCCACCTCAGGACGGTTTTTTTTCTGTAAGGCTTCACGGGTATACAACGCATCCAGCAAGCGCATGGCCTCGCGCTCCATGTCGATCACCAGACGATCCACCTGCGCACGCAGGGCGCGGTAGGCAATCAGCGAAGGCAGCGCCACAATCAGACCTGCTGCCGTGGTAATCAGCGCGGTGGAAATACCGCCCGCCAGCTCATTCGGCTTGGCAATACCCTGCGTGGTCAAGACCTCGAAGGTCAGAATCATGCCAACCACGGTGCCCAGCAAGCCGAGCAACGGGCTAATCATGGCAATTGTGCCCAGCGTGGGCAGGCAGCACTCCAGCTCATGCGCCACATGCCGCCCGGCATCTTCAATGCGCGCCTTCATTTCCTCGCGGCTAATCACAAACGGCACCAGTCCGGCGGACAACACCCGCCCCAGCGGCGAGCGCTGGGCGATGGCGCGCAAGCGCTCCATGGTCAGCTCGCGGTTTTGCACCAGCTTTTCCAGCTCTTCGACCACGCCGGGAGGCAGCACGCGCGAGCGTCGTAAATTCCAGCTGCGTTCCAGAATGATGCCCATGGCAATCACCGAAGCGAGCACGATGGGCGCCATCCACCAGCCGCCCATAACGATTAAATCAAACATGCACCTGCCTTCCTGTGTTCGTGTTGCTGCTGATTAAAACCTGTTTATTGATCCGGCCTTCCCACGCTGTTTCAAGCCGTGACATTGCCCCTACCTTGGTCACAAGTTCAAACTTCACTTGGCCGAATCAATAGTATCTTGCCAAACAATGTGATCTGGGTAGGAGCGCCGTCCCCGGCGCGATGAGATGAAATAGTGCGGCGTAGGCTCAATCGGCGCGAGGACGCGCCTCCTGCAACACGATTTGCCCATGCCTTGCCGCTATGAGTCATGGCGAAAAATCGTAAACGGGTTTTAAGTCCATTGATAATTCAGCCGCTCGACGCGTGCGCACAGCTGCCGCCAGACCGCGCACGATGTCGGCGCCGTCGTCCCAACCGACGCAGGCATCAGTAATGCTCTGTCCATAGGTCAGACTCTGCACGTCCTGAACATCCTGACGTCCGCCGACGATGTGGCTTTCGATCATGGCGCCAATAATGGCGCGCTGCCCGCTTGCGACTTGCATGGCGACATCCCTCGCGACGTCGATTTGCAGCATGTGCTGTTTGCGGCTGTTGGCGTGGGAGAAATCAATCATGATGCGCTTGGGCAGATGTGCCTTCTCCAGCGCCGCCGCCGCCTCGGCGACATGCGCCGCGTCAAAATTGGGCTCACGTCCGCCGCGCAGGATGATGTGGCAGTCTTCATTACCGCGCGTGGAGAAAATCGCCGAGCGGCCTTCTTTGGTGACCGAGAGAAAATGATGCGGACGCTCGGCAGCGCGAATGGCGTCAATCGCCACTTGCAGGCCGCCGTCGGTGCCGTTTTTGAAGCCCACCGGGCAGGAAAGCCCGGAAGCCAGCTCGCGGTGCACCTGACTTTCGGTCGTCCGTGCACCGATGGCTCCCCAGCTAATCAAATCGGCCACGTACTGCGGGCTGATAAGATCCAAGTATTCGGTGGCCGCCGGCATGCCCATATCCGCCAGATCGGCCAGCAGATGCCGCGCCAACAGCAAGCCTTCGTTGATGCGATAGCTACCGTCCAGATTCGGGTCGTTAATCAACCCCTTCCAGCCCACGGTGGTGCGCGGTTTCTCAAAATAGACGCGCATGACCAGCAAAATGTCATCCGTCACTTCTTCTGCAAGGGTTTTAAGGCGCGCCGCATAATCGCGCGCAGCCTGCACATCGTGAATCGAGCACGGCCCCATGACCACCAACAGGCGATCATCTTCACCGGTGAGCACCTGGTGAATGGCCTGGCGTGCGGCGTACACCGTTTCGGCGCCGCGCTCGGTCAGTGGATGCGTGCGGCGCACGTCAACGGGGGGAGTCACTTCCTGGATACCTACGATACGCAGGTCATCGGTCATGGGCATGGTCACAACAGCAAACCTTAAGCAGAAAAACGAGCTCCCGATATTAACAGAGCCTACTCAAGTTGGCTTGGCTTAGTAAATGCTGATTTGCTCCATGGATGGAGCAAATCAGCTCGCTCATCGCGGTACACGCCATCCTCGTTGCCGGGAGCAACGAGGGAACGCTGAATAAATCAGTGCTTCCCTTACATGAGTCGCGCATTGATAAGCAGATGGACCAGGATACTTGCCGCATACCCCAAGGCAATCGCCCAGCTCCAGCGCAGATGCGCCATAAAGGTGTACACGCCACGCGCCTGCCCCATTAAAGCCACCCCTGCGGCTGAACCGACGGAAAGCAGAGAACCACCCACACCGGCGGTCAGGGTGACCAGCAACCATTGTCCCAACGACATTTCGGGGTTCATGCTCAATACGGCATACATCACCGGAATATTGTCCACCACCGCCGAGAGCAACCCAACAAGGATATTCGCCGAAGTCGCACCCAAGCCGTCGTACATCAGGCCGGATAATCCTGCCAGATAACCCAGCGCCCCCAGACCGCCCACGCCCAAAACCACGCCGTAGAAAAAAAGCAGGGTGTCCCATTCGGCACGCTTCATGGAAATGAAAATATCAAACGGCTTGCCCCGGGGTTTGAACAGGCGATGATCGACGCCAGCCTCCGGAAATTGCAGCTCGGGGCTGCTTTTATCGCCCTCCAGACGACGAATAAAATAGCCCTGCACCATCAATAGTCCAAGCCCAGTCATCATGCCGAGCATGGGCGGCAAATGCAGTTGATTGTGCATCACCACGGCCAGGACAATGCTGAAGCCAAAAATGCCCAAGGCGACAAACCCGCCGGTTTTAACCCTGGGCTGCTCATGCAAAGGCTCTGGGCGCAGCTTGGGCACCGCCAGCGACAAAATAAAGGCCGGAACCAGCCAGTTAACCAGGGATGGTAAAAACAGGGCAAAAAATTCATGGAACTGCACCATGCCCTTTTGCCACACCATCAGTGTCGTAATGTCGCCAAACGGACTGAATGCTCCGCCCGCATTGGCGGCCACTACAATGCTAATCAGGGCGGGCACCACGAAACCGCGCTGGGTACCGGCCACCGCCATGACCACCGCACCCATAATCAGCGCGGTAGTCAGGTTATCCGCCACCGGCGAAATGAAAAAAGCCAACAGACCGGTCAGCCAGAAGATGCTGCGCAAAGAAAAGCCGCGCGACACCAACCAAGCACGCAAGGCATCGAACAGACCACGCTCTTGCAGTGTGTTGATAAACGTCATGGCGGCGAGCAAAAACAGCAACAGCTCGCCGTATTCGAGAATAACCTCGTTGAGCAATTCACCTGCCGCGTGCGGCTGCCCCGCGCCTGCATAGGCCAACGCCACCAGAACCCAGATCACCCCGGCGGCGACCACCATCGGCTTGGACTTGCGCAGATGGATGTTTTCTTCAGCGATCACCAGGCCATAGGCCAGCACGAACACCCCAAGCGCCAGCAGCCCCCAAAAACTTCCCGTAAGCAGCAACGAGGCGGCGCCGGGCGCGGCATCACTAGCCAATACAGGCGGGGTAAACAGGCCGCAAAGCAGCGTGAACATTCCGCTCAGGGTCAATCCGAATCTGAATTTGCGCATGGGTATGGGACTCTCTTGGATGAAATAACAGGAGGCTGAAAAACTCATCCATGAGTTTTTCAGCCGGACTCGAGCACGCAAATCAATCACGTGCGCGATTGATTTGCGTGCGGAACATCCATGTCCCGCCTTATCAGCTTGCTGAAACAGGTATTTCAGCAAGCTGATAAACTCGCTGCACACGCAAAAAATACGCCAGTCGCGCATGTGCCTGCCAGAGGCGCGCAACCGCGCCATCACGAGCTCGCACCTGTGCTCATTCATACACATGAAAGGTATTTTCTTGTAGTCTTCGTGTCGATTTTGCAACAAAACCCATCACTCAAGCCGGATATTTCATGCCTTCCTCCTCCTTGCAGCAGACGACCGACAACGCGCTGGAGCGCATTTTTCGCCAGGCGCTTTCGCCGTTCGAGCGCTTCATTCAATGGGAAAGCGCCAGCGGATTGATGCTGATGGCTGCCGCTGTCATTGCCATGGTGCTGGCCAATAGCGCCCTGGCGCACAGCTTTCATCATCTTTGGGAAACCCCACTCTCGCTGAGTGTGGGTGACTGGCGGCTGGAAAAGTCGCTGCACCACTGGATCAACGACGGCTTGATGGCGCTGTTTTTCTTTTTGGTCGGCCTGGAAATCAAGAACGAAGTCTTGGCGGGCGATCTGGCCAGCCCGCGCCAGGCCGCGCTGCCGATGATTGCTGCGCTGGGCGGCATGGTGGTTCCCGCCGCCCTGTTTTATGCCGTCAACCAGGGCAGTGAATTTGCCGTAGGCTGGGGCATTCCCATGGCCACGGACATCGCATTTGCCGTGGGCGTGATGGCGCTGCTTGGTTCACGCGTACCCAAGGCGCTGCTGATGTTTCTGGTCGCCCTGGCCATTGTCGATGACCTGGGCGCGGTGGTGGTGATTGCCTTGTTCTATACCGAAAACCTGCAAACCGATGCCCTGCTGGTTGCCAGCGCCCTGCTAGCCGTTATGGCGCTGCTGAATGCGGCCAATGTGCGCTCGCCCATCCCCTACTTCATTCTGGGCGGGCTGTTGTGGTACGCCGTATTGCAATCCGGGGTACATGCCACGGTAGCGGGCGTGCTGACCGCTTTCATGATTCCGACCTCTTCGCGCTATACGCAAGCCGGATTCAGTCAGCACGTGCGTCAGCTCATGGATCGATTCGACAGGGATGGACAGAACGGCTCATCCGGACAGTCGCTGCTGGAAAACAAGTCCCAACTACACCTGCTGGAAACCCTGCAAAGTGGCCTGCACGCCATCCAGCCGCCCCTGGTGCGCCTGGAACACACGCTGGCCATGCCGGTAGCCTTCATTATCGTGCCGCTGTTTGCGCTGGCGAATGCGGGCGTGGCGGTACAGCTTGGTGATCTGGCGACAACCTTCAGCCATCCCGTGGTTATCGGCATCATCCTCGGCCTGGTGATCGGCAAGCCGCTTGGGATCACCTTGTTCAGCTGGCTGGCAGTGCGTTCTGGGCTGGCGCGCCTGCCTAATGGCGTGAATATGGGGCATGTATTTGGAGCCGGGCTGATTGCCGGGATTGGCT
>CALKWL010000252.1 GCA_938004235.1 uncultured Gammaproteobacteria bacterium | reverse complement strand
AGATTGACTGACGTGACTGGAGTTCAGACGTGTGCTCTTCCGATCTAAACGGGGCATAAAAACGGCCTCAGTGGTTCGAGTTAAAGCGAAGGTTTGAAGATAAATACGAGATCACGCTCAAACAGCGCAGGATCGGGCGGCAAAGGCAAGGGGCTGGCTTTCTCCACAGCGGCGATGACCGAGCGCTTGAACAAATCATCACCCGTACACTTTTCCGCACGCACATTCATCACCATGCCGCCCGGCATCTGCGTCACATGCACCTCACAGCTCATGCCCGCCTGCACGCTTGAGGGTTGCAGCCAGTTGCGCTCGACCTTGGCGCGAATGGAAGCAATGTACTGATCGCGCAAGCCCTTCAGGCGTTTATCGCTCACCGCTTTCGCCGCCGCTTCTTCCGCAGCCAGTGACGCAGCAAGCTCTGCTTTTCTCCTGGCCTCAGCTTCGGCCTTGGCACGGGCAGCAGCCTCCTGCGCCTGCTTGGCTTTCGCGGCAGCTTCGGCCTTTGCCTTAGCGTCAGCCTCTGCTTTGGCCTTGGCATCGGCTTCCGCTTTGGCTGCGGCGTCAGCCTGTTTTTTCAAATCGGCATCCTTGGCAGCCTGCTCAGCCTTGGCAGCAGCTTCAGCTTTCGCTCTGACGGCGGCATCCGCCTGTTTTTTCACTTCAGCTTCCTTGACGGCCTGTGCGGCTTTCTCATTCGCTTCTTTTTCCTTGGCCTTGGCGGTCGCCTCCGCCTTGGCTTTAGCCGCGGCGTCTTCCTTCGCTTTTTCTGCCTCGGCCTTGGCTTTTGCCTCCGCCGCTTTTTTCGCGGCAGCCTCGGCTTGTTTCTTAAGCTCAGCTTCCTTGCGTGCTGCTTCTTCCTCGGCCTTTTTAGCAAGTTGCTCTGCTTCTTTTTGTTTTTTCAACGCAATCTCGGCCTGCTCCTGGGCACGCTTCTCAGCCTGCACCGCCGCCTGCGCCTTGGCCAGGGCAGCACGCTCGGCCTCTTGCGCCTGACGAGCCGCCGCCTCGGCCTTGGCCTGCGCCTGCATTTCCGCCGCCTCGGCGCGGCGTTGCGCTTCGGCCTGGCGACGTTCCGCCTCGCTGGCCTTGCGCTCAGCTTCCTGCTGCTTGCGCTCCAGCGCCGCCTGCCGGGCACGCTCGGCCTGCTCACGCTTTTCTTCGGCCTGCTTGATCTTGTTCATTTCAGCTTCAATGGTTGAAGCATCGACCATGACGGCCTGAATCGGCTCCGGCTCGCCCGATACGGCCGGCTCGCGCTCCTCAGGCTGGTGCCACTTGAATGACAGCAGAATCACCGTCAGAAGAACAAGGTGCAGCAACACCGAAATCAGCAGTGAACGCGGCATCCGTTTGATTGCGGCGAACATGGCTTACTTCCTGCCCTCGCTACCCGGCGCAGGCGATTCGGTAACCAGTCCAACCTTTTCCACACCGGCATGCTTTACCATTGCCATCGCCTCAATGACCTTAGCGTAAGGAACAGCCTGATCGCCTTTAACCAGTACAGGCACATCCGGATGCAGCTTACGGTAGGCCGCAACTCGCGCCTGAATGACTTCAGGAACCAGGGTAACATTCGGATTCTCAGCAATATTCAGATAAAACAACCCGTCCCTGTCCACGCTTACTACCACGGGCGGTTCTTTTTCGCTGGACAGGGTTTCAGAGGCTGTTTTCGGTGTATCCACCTCAATCCCCTGCTGCAACATGGGTGCAGTGACCATAAAAATAATCAGCAGCACCAACATCACGTCGATGTACGGCACGACATTGATTTCAGCCACCGAACGGCGGCGACCGGCACGACCGCGACGACTGACCGCAGCGCCCATGTCAGGCCGCCGGCCGGGGGGTTGCCCCCTGACGATGCAAGAGATTCAGGAACTCCTCCTGAAAACCGTCCAGTCGGTTGAACAGACGATCAACGTCATTGGTGTAGCGGTTGTAGGCTACAACCGCCGGAATCGCGGCGAACAAGCCCATGGCTGTGGCCACCAAGGCTTCGGCGATTCCCGGTGCCACGGCTTGCAAGGTGGTGTTGCCCGCATTGGCCAACCCCATGAAGGAGCTCATGATGCCCCACACTGTGCCGAACAGGCCGACATAGGGGCTGATCGAGCCGATGGTCGCCAACACCGGAAGATGATCTTCAAGACGATCCATCTCCCGCGTCAGCGCCACACGCATACCGCGCTGCGCACCTTCGAGCAACAGCGCCGGGTCATGCTGCGCATCCTGGCGACGCAGGCGCGCAAACTCGCGAAAACCCGCTTCAAACAGCGAAGCCATACCCACGCGCGGCTTGTCCTCGTGCGTGAGCTGGCCATAAAACTCGGAGAGATTCACCCCCGACCAAAAGCGCGCCTCGAACGCGTCAATTTCCTCGCGGGCGCGCTTCATCTGCGCTGCTTTGTGAAAAATAATCATCCACGACACGATGGATGCCATCAAAAGCAACAACATCACGCCCTGCACCAGCAGGCTGGCATCGGCAATCAGCCCCAGAATCGACATATCGGACGTGGGTGTGGGCAAGGTAGAAGCCGGATTCACGGGGTCAAAATCTCCAAAATAACCTGAGGCAAGGGCTGCGGTTTAAAACCATCCGCCGACACACAAACAATCTCGGCCTGCGCACGGCATAACAGCGTTTGGTCGCCAGCGCGGCGCGCCTCCTGTTCGAACATCAGCCGCGCCCGACCATCCAAGCGCGGGCGCGCCGTAATTTCGAGCACATTATCCAGACGCGCGGACGAGCGGTATTCTACATGCACGCGGCGTACCACGAATACAAGACCTGTTGTTTCAAGCAGTTCTCGCTGATTTATATTGTGCTTTCGCAACAATTCAGTGCGCGCCCGCTCGAAAAATTTCAGGTAATTGGCATAAAACACCACCCCGCCAGCGTCGGTGTCCTCGTAATAGACGCGCACCTGCCAGGAAAATTCACTCATCGGCATCAAAATCCAGCAATTCGGCTTGTAATGTTTCGGTACGCTTCGGCGGTTTCAGCCCGAAATGCCGATAGGCCAGCGGCGTGGCCATACGCCCGCGTGGGGTGCGCATCAAAAAACCCTGCTGCATCAGATAAGGCTCCAGCACATCCTCAATCGTATCGCGTGCCTCACCAATCGCCGCCGCCAAATTGTCCAGCCCCGCCGGGCCGCCCTCGAATTTTTCAATCAAGGTGCGCAACAAACGATGATCCTGATGATCCAGCCCCAGCGCATCGACCTTGAGCATATTCAATGCCGCATCCGCCACCCTATCGCTAATCACCCCGTCCGCCTTCACCTCGGCATAATCGCGCACCCGGCGCAGCAAACGGTTGGCGATACGCGGCGTGCCACGCGCACGGCGCGCAATCTCCAGCGCCCCCGCCTCCTGCATCGACACCCCCAGCAAACGCGCCGAACGCCGCACAATCGTCGCCAGATCGTCGATGCCATAAAACTCCAGACGCTGGGTGATGCCGAAGCGGTCGCGCAGCGGATTGGTCAACATCCCCGCGCGCGTGGTCGCCCCCACCAGGGTAAACGGCGGCAGATCCAGCTTGATCGAACGCGCCGCCGGGCCTTCGCCGATCATGATGTCAATCTGGTAATCCTCCATCGCCGGGTAGAGGATTTCCTCCACCACTGGGGATAAACGATGAATCTCATCGATAAACAGCACATCGCCTTCTTCCAGATTGGTCAGCAGCGCGGCCAGATCGCCCGGACGCTCCAACACCGGCCCCGAAGTCTGGCGCAGCGCCACCCCCATTTCATTGGCGATAATGTGCGCGAGGGTTGTTTTGCCCAAACCCGGCGGACCAAAAATCAGCAAATGATCCAGCGCCTCGCCCCGTGCGCGCGCAGCGGGAATGAAAATTTCCAATTGCTCACGCACGGCAGGCTGGCCGATGTAATCCGCCAAGGTGCGTGGGCGAATGGCTCGGTCAATGGCTTCTTCGGCTTGACTGGCGGAGGGGGTAATAAGGCGGTCGTTGTTCATGCTACGCCCCCTCCCGCATCAGCAAGGCACGGGTCAATTGCAAAAACTCATCCAGATGCTGGGTAATGATGCTTTCTGTAATCGGCAGCAGCAGACGCTGATACTCATGCACCGCGATATTGCGAAACCCCACCATCTTTTTTAACGCCTCAGCCAGATCGGGCTCAATACGCCCCGCCTGCGCCAACAGCGCAAACACATCACGCGCACTTTGCGGCACACCCAACTTATCGCGGCGAATCAGGTAATGCCCCACATCCAACGCCGCCTCGCAAGCGCGTTGGATGTTTAGCACCGCTGCATCCTGGCGTGAATAGTCCGTGCCAAAATCATTGCCCGCCAGCGCATACTCCTCACGCACCCGCGCCACGCAGCGCTCGATGGTCGCCGCCTTGTTCAGCACCACGTCATCGACCATACACAGCGCCCCCCCGGACAATATCCGCCAACAGTCCCGCTCGCGCCGCATCCAGCGCCAGTTTTTCACTCAAAACATAGCTTTCAAACAAACCCGCCTCAAGCTCACGCGCCCACAACCTGCGCCCATGCGACATGACCTGATGCTGCATCACCGTACTCGCCGCACGCAAATCAAGAACATCCACCGCACAACCAAGAACCTCGGCCAAGGTATTCGCCTGCGCCCACAACGCCAAAGGATCGGCATACCCAGCCACCAACACCGCCAAATCAAGATCGCTATCGGCATGGGCCATACCTTGAACACGGCTACCGAAGGCATAAATCGCAAGCAGATGGGGAAAAGCGGTGCGCAGGATGGTCACAACCACGCCGGTAGGAATGAAGGCGTTTTCAATATGTGCGTCCAGAGCAGCGATGCTGGATTGATGCTTCATACATTCCAACCCAGTGTTCAATCAAGACTATTAAGGTACGCATCCAAGGCACAGCCCAAATCGCCCGGCTCGGTCATCTTCCGCATCAACGCCAGCCCCTCCTCAATCTCCTGCTCCGACATACTGGATACAAGCTCATCCATGTCGTCCTGCGTTTCCACATAGGAATCACTAGCAGCGGACAAACTATAGAGCGCATACGCGACCACCCGATTTTTTGCTGCGCCAAGGCCATTAGCAAACATCCAGCCTAAGCGGTACTGCATTTCGGCAAGCCCCTGTTCGGCCGCCTTGCGGAACCAGATCATGGCCTCTGTGTTGTCCTGCAACATGTGACACATCCCGCCCAAGATGCCCTGCGCAGCAGCATCCCCTTGCTCGGCCGCCTTGCGATACCAGGTCATTGCTTCTGTGTTGTCCTGCGTTACGCCTTGACCAAGTGCATACAACATGCCAAGTAATATCTGCGCCATGGCGTTCCCCTGCTCGGCCGCCTTCTGATACCACATCATGGCTTTATTGAAATCCTGCGGTACACCTCGACCCATTTGGTACATAAAGCCCAAGTCGGACTGTGCAGCGGCAAGCCCCTGCTCGGCCGCCTTACAGTACCATGCCGCAGCCTCCCTAACGCTCTCATCGCCTCCATGGGAATACACCACGCCCAATTTATACTGTGCATCGGCATACCCCTGCTCAGCGGCCTTGCGGTACCACGTCGCAGCCTCCTTGGAGTCCTGCGCAACGCCTTGTCCACACTGGTACATCATACCGAGGTTGCACTGCGCAGCGGCATTTCCCTGCTCGGCCAGTGACCGCCACTCTTTAAGAGCGGTGACGTAGTCTTCTCGCTGATACGCAGCAAACCCCTCATCAAAATCAACATTGGTGCATTGGACAACGGTGAAGTTTTGATAGCTCATGATCCGCTTACTCCGTTTTGCATATCAAAATGATCTGCAAAAACTAAAAAATGATTCGAGAGTGTACCGACCACATGCTGTAGCCGAGTGACACAACGTAAAAAGTCTACTTCACCGCCTGCTTCAACGCCGCACGGATGATCTCGCCTGCTTCCAGCCCGGCGGCATCCGGCACGGCGCGGGCCATGCGGGCGGCTTCGACGGGTTTGTAGCCTAAGGATTCCAGTGCGGTAATGGCTTCGTCCATGGCGCCGCGTCCTGCGCTCACGGATGCGCCGGGTAGGCTTGCGTCCTCCAGTCCGCCCAAGCGGTCGCGCATTTCGATAATCAGGCGTTCGGCGGTTTTGCGTCCGATACCGGGCAGGCGAATCAGGGTGGACACATCGTTGCGCTGCACCGCGTCGGCGAATTCCTGCGCGCTCATGCCGGAGAGGATGGCGAGCGCGAGTTTGGCACCTACGCCACTGATTTTCAAAAGGTTGCGAAACAGGCTGCGTTCGGTTTCGCGCAGAAATCCGTAGAGCAAAAACGCATCTTCGCGCACCACGGTATGAATCAGCAGGGTGACTTCCTGGCCGCTGGCGGGCAGGTCGTAAATGCTGGACATGGGCGCTTCGACTTCATAGCCGACACCGTTCACGTCGATCAGCAGCCAGGGCGGTTGCTTGCTGATGAGGGTGCCTTTTAAGCGTCCGATCATGCTTTGTCTCCTTTGGGTGCGCGCGCGCGCCGCATAGCGAGTTCGGTCCAGGTGTCTTGCCCGCTGCGCGAGCGGTGACGTGATTGTGCCATCTGGCGTAGCAGTTCGGCCTTGGCCGGGGGCAGGCCTTCGCTTTGCGCGACCAGCATGGAGCTGCGACGATAGGCATGGCACAACGCCACGGCAGCGGCATCCGCACCGTCAGCGGGCGGAGCATCGGCCAAACTGAGCAGGCGTTTGACCATGTGTTGCACTTGCAATTTATCCGCCCGCCCGGTGCCGACCACGGCTTTTTTCACTTCGGCAGGCATGTATTCGGCCACCGGCAGACCAGCCACCACGGCGGCGGCAATCGCTGCACCGCGAGCCTGCGCCAGTTTGAGCGAGGATTCCGGGCTGCGGAACATGAAAATCTGCTCGATGGCGAATTCATGCGGTTGATAGGTCTCGATCAGGCGACTCACGCGGGTAAAAACCTCGCCCAGACGCTGATGAAAGCCGCCCGGCGTATCTTTTTGCGCACCCAGCTTCAGGCTTTCCAGATGCAGGCATACATGCTCGCGCCCCTGCTTTTCGATCACGGCCACGCCCGTGGTCACCGAGCCGGGGTCGATGCCAAGGATGCGCAACCCCGGTTTCATGCTCACTCGCCGTCCAGCGCCTCGTCCGGCAATTCGGCGTTGTGATACACCGCTTGCACGTCGTCCAGGTCTTCCAGCATGTCGATCATCTTCACCAGTTTTTCGGCCACTTCGCCCTCAACCGCCGCCGAAACACTGGCGCGCATGGTGATTTCGGCCTCTTCCGGCACAAATTTTTTCGCTTTCATGCCGTCCAGTACACTCTGGAAGGCATCCTGCGCGGTCAACACTTCGATTGAACCATCGTCATGCACCACCACATCGTCCGCGCCCAGCTCCAGCGCGGCTTCCATCAACGCATCCTCGTCGCAACCCGGCGCGTACAGCAACACGCCGAGCTTGCTGAACAAATAGGCCACCGAGCCATCGGTGCCCATATTGCCGCCATTCTTGCTAAACGCGTGACGCACATCCGCCACCGTGCGTACCTTGTTGTCGGTCACACACTCGACAAATACCGCCACACCGCCGGGGCCGTAGCCTTCGTAGGTCAGCTCTTCGTAGTTTTCACCCTCGCCCGCGCCCACGCCGCGCTTGGCGGCGCGTTCCATGGTGTCTTTGGTCATGTTCGCGCCCAGCGCCTTGTCCCAGGCCAGGCGCAAACGCGGGTTTTCCGCCGGGTTGGCGCTCTGCCCGGCACGCGCGGCGACGGTGATTTCGCGGATGATTTTTGTCCATATTTTGGAGCGCTTTTTATCCTGGCGATCCTTGCGATGCTTGATATTCGCCCATTTGCTGTGTCCAGCCATGTCAACTCCGATAGTTTGATTACACGATTTTGTAGGAGGGGATTTATCCCCGAAAACAGCCTGACACGCTTACTGTTGTGTCTATTGGCAACACCACGCGAACATGTCGGGTTGACCTATTAGGCGCTGCCCCGTGTCGGGGATAAATCCCCTCCTACAGAGAAACAACACAGATTTAAATACAACACCTACAGATCAATCTTTCGGCTTGCCCGCCACAATGCCCAATTCACGCGAAAGCGCCAGCATACGGTCAATCGGCAGACGCGCGCGTTCAATGATGCTCGCATCCACCTCGATTTCATGCCCGGCAGGATGCTCCAGCGCATCGAGCAGGTTTTGCAGACCGTTCATCGCCATCCACGGGCAATGCGCGCAAACATTGCATGTGCCGCGATTGAGCGTGGGCGCAGCGATCAGCCTTTTACCCGGCGCGACCTGCTGCATTTTGTAGAAAATGCCGCGATCGGTGGCCACAATCAGGGTCGGCGCAGCCGATTGGCTCGCTGCCTTGATGAGTTGCGAGGTCGAGCCTACATGCTGCGCCAGCTCGACCACGCCCTTGGGTGATTCGGGATGCACCAGTACTTCGGCGTCCGGGTATTCACGCATCAGCTCGCGCAGCCCTTCGGCGGAAAATTCGTCGTGCACCACGCACTCGCCCTGCCACAGCAACATGTCGGCGTCGGTCTTTTCCTGAATGTAGCGCCCCAGATGCCGATCCGGTGCCCACAGGATTTTTTCGCCCCTGGCTTTCAGGTGATTGACAATCGCCAGCGCATTGCTGGAGGTCACCACCCAGTCCGCCCGCGCCTTCACCGCCGCCGAAGTATTGGCGTAGACCACGACGGTACGCTCGGGATGCTGATCGCAAAAGGCGGCGAATTCATCCGCCGGACAGCCCAGATCAAGCGAACACTCCGCCCCCAGAGTCGGCATCAACACGGTTTTTTCCGGGCTGAGAATCTTGGCTGTTTCGCCCATAAAGCGCACACCAACCACCACCAGGGTTTTGGCCGCATGACGACTGCCAAAATCGGCCATATCCAGCGAATCGGACACGCGCCCGCCGGTTTCCTCGGCCAGTTTCTGCAATTCTGCATCGACGTAGAAATGCACCACCAGCACGGCATCACGCGCCTTCAGCTCGGCCTTGATGCGCTCGCGCAAAATCTCACGCTGTTCAGGCGCAAGCGGCGCAGGTTGGGGAGCCTGCGCGACAAGTCGCTGAATCACGGCATCACGCAGGCGGGGAATTTCGGTGGACAGGTCAGTCATAGCGCCTCCACATTTAGGCTTTCGATTTTGCGCAGCCATGCAGAAAAATGCGGGCAAGCAGCACGCATCGCATCCAAGCCAATGTCATAAGCGATCAATGAACCATGTAGCGGCTTGTCATACTTTGGCATCAAACGAAGAATGCGTTTAGATGGCGCCGTCAATGGGTCATTATTAATGTGTTCTGGTGTATCGAAGTCGGATGCTATTTTCTGAAGCTCAGCAAGGACTCGCCAATCATCCTCCCACTCCGAGAATTTTTGCGGATTAGTAAAAAGCAGCGCTTCAAATTCATGCACAAGCAGGTTAGGAAAAAAATTAGGCACGCTAATATCCTTACCTAACTCGCTCTCAAGAAAAAAGGCTTGTTGTTCACCACTGCCTTGAACGGGATAATCCTTCCTATCTTTTCCTGGAAAATCCTTAGGCAAACGGTAAAGATCAAACATGGTTGAAACATAAGCTTTTGCATCACCCCGACAGAGTTTAATCAACTGAGGCTTCACTTTGGCATAACTTACAACGCCGCCTTTGTGCCCGGAGCTTGTAGTTACAATAAAGGGCGTTATAAAAATTTCCTGCCCTACAAAATAAGGAGCAAGAACATCACGCACAAACGTCTCTTCGGTTTGTCCCTCAACCAAAAGATTAAGGCGAATCATCGGGTGGGTCTCCCACCAAGCAGGTTTTTCTTCCATAAATCGCCGAGACTGTATTCATCAAGCCACTCACCAAGTTTCTCGATATCCAAACGCTTGAATACTGAAGCCCCTTCTTTTTTATCCACTACAATTAAATCATTCACATCAAATTCGTTGACCAACTCGACGGACTGCGTGGAAATAATCAATTGCTTTTCTTTGGATGCTGCGCGCATCAACGAACCTAAAATGGTTATGGCATAGGGATGCAAACCTAATTCAGGTTCGTCAATTAAAATCGTCGCTGGCATGAATACTTCAGGTTGCAACAACACCGTGGCAAGACATATAAAGCGCAGCGTGCCATCTGAAAGCGCGCTGGCGGTAAACGGTACGTCTTGGCCGCGTTCAACCCACTCAAGCTGAATTTTTTCTGGATTATCAACTGTCGGGCGCAGATGAAAATCACCAAAAAAAGGCGCGACCAATTGAATGGTTTTGACGATGCGCTGGTAATTTACTTCGTGATGATTTTTCAGGCGGTACAAAAACGCCGCAAGATTTCGAGCATCATCACGCAAATGTTCATTATCGTTAATGCCATGAATTTGCTTAACCAAGGCAGAGCGGCCTGTGTCGTGAAAATGATATAGACGCCAATTACGGATTACAGGCACAACGAATCCATAAATTCCAGTTCGGCCTTTTTGTTCCTCTGCATAACTTTCAAAATGACCGGACTGGGCACGCCAATTGCCATGCGGCCTCCACCATAAGGCCTCGCGAGCAAACATCATTCGATTATCTTGAGTAGGCGTTAAAGTGAATTTGTAGCCGTTCTCGCCGAAATACAATTCGGCGCACAGCTCTTCAGTTTTTTTCCGCCCAAAATGCAAAACCGCATCCGGCCCCCCAGCATCACCCACAGACACCTGAAGTTGCTGATCCAAAATACGGTTAATGAGCCTGAAAAACCCAATGAAATTGGATTTTCCCGCGCCGTTCGCACCGATCAGTACATTCAGGGTTCCAAGCTCAATATCACATTCAGCAATCGACTTGTAACCTCGCAAAACAAGGCGCGAAAGCTGATCGGGCGTTTGCACAGCGTTAGTCATGAGCGCAAAACCCTGTGAATATAATCATTTAGCTTTCCGCCACAGGCTTGCGCACCCGAATCGACAACTCGCGCAACTGCTTTTCATCCACTTCGCCCGGCGCCTGGGTCAGTGGGCAGGCGGCGGTCTGGGTTTTCGGGAAGGCGATCACTTCGCGGATGGAGCTGGCGCCGCTCATCAGCATCACCAGGCGGTCGAGGCCAAAGGCCAAACCACCATGCGGCGGTGCGCCGAACTTGAGTGCGTTGAGCAGGAAGCCGAATTTCTCCTGCGCTTCCTCGTCGCTGATGCCGAGGAGCTTGAACACCTTGCTCTGCACCGCTTCCTGGTGGATACGAATCGAGCCGCCGCCGA
Organism: uncultured Gammaproteobacteria bacterium; assembly: GCA_938004235.1. GTDB lineage: Bacteria > Pseudomonadota > Gammaproteobacteria > Halothiobacillales > Halothiobacillaceae > Thiofaba. The sequence continues at coordinate 9,247 of CALKWL010000252.1, read as the reverse complement.
CTTCCACGCCGTTGAGCACAAAGTCGTAGGCACGCGACAGACACTCGCCGGGGTTGCTGTCGAGCAGATCAAGCTGCTCCAGCTTGGGCGAGGTGAAGGGATGGTGCAGCGCCACCCAGCGGTTGCTCTTGTCATCCCACTCGAACATGGGGAAATCCACCACCCACAGCGGCTTCCAACCGTGTTCGACCAGACCGAGGTCGTGACCGAGCTTGACGCGCAGGTTGCCGAGGGCATCGTTGACAATCCTGGTCTTGTCGGCACCGAAGAAAATCAAATCGCCATCCTGCGCGCCGGTGCGTTGCAGAATGCCGTTGACAGTATCGTCGGGCAGGAATTTGAGAATCGGCGATTGCAGGCCTTCACGCCCGGCCGCCAGTTCGTTGATCTTGATATAGGCCAGACCCTTGGCACCGAAAATCGACACGTATTTGGTGTAATCGTCGATCTGCGAGCGCGGCATCGCGCCACCATTGGGCACGCGGAGGGCGGCAATGCGGCTTTCCGGGTCGGCAGCGGGGCCTGCAAACACCTTGAAGTCCACGCCGGTCATCAAATCAGCCACATCCACCAGCTCCAGCGGAATGCGCAAGTCCGGCTTGTCGGAGGCAAAGCGGCGCATGGCTTCGTGCCAGGTCATGCGTGGCAGCGGGTCGGGGAAGGCGACTTCCAGCACTTCGCGGAACAAATCGCGCATCATGCCCTCGATCAGGGTCATGAAATCGTCCTCACGCATGAAGCTGGTTTCGATGTCCACCTGGGTGAACTCGGGCTGGCGGTCGGCGCGCAGGTCTTCGTCGCGGAAGCATTTGGTGATCTGGTAGTAGCGATCAAAACCGGAAATCATCAGCAATTGCTTGAACAGTTGCGGCGATTGCGGCAGAGCAAAAAATTCGCCCGGATGGGTGCGGCTCGGCACCAGATAGTCGCGCGCGCCTTCCGGCGTGGCGCGGGTGAGCATCGGGGTTTCCAGATCAAGGAAGCCCAGGCCTTCCAAATGCTGGCGCAGGAAGTGCGACACTTTGGCACGCAAGCGCAGCTTGGCCTGCATTTCCGGGCGGCGCAGGTCGAGGAAGCGGTAGCGCAGGCGGGTGTCTTCGCCGGTGGTGTCGTCATCCAGTTGGAAGGGCAGCGGCTCGGAACGGTTGAGGATTTCCAGCTCCAGCCCCAGAAGTTCGATTTTGCCGCTGAATAAATTGGTGTTTTCAGTACCTGCCGGGCGCGGACGCACGCGCGCCGTGACGCGCAGCACAAACTCGTTGCGCACCTGTTCGGCCAGGGCGAAGGTCTCGGCGCGATCCGGGTCGAATACCACTTGCACCACGCCTTCGCGGTCGCGCAGGTCGATGAAAATCACCCCGCCATGGTCGCGGCGACGGTTCGCCCAGCCAGTGAGGATAACGGTCTGACCGTCGAGTTGTTCGTTGACGAGTCCACAGTAGTGCGTGCGCATAAAGTATTCCGAAAAGGCGATCAAGAAAGAAAAAAGGGCTGCAATGTTACGTTTTGGCCGTAGGGGCGGCAAGCGTGCCAAGTTTGGCGGCGGCCTCGGCTTTGTTCGGCGCGGGCACCACCATGCCCAGCGAGACGATCATGCGCATGGCATCTTCCACGCTCATGTCCAGCTCCACCGCCTCATCCCTGGGGACAAAAATCACATAACCTGATGTCGGGTTCGGTGCCGTCGGCACATAGATGGTCAGCACTTCGCTGGCAGTTTTCTGCTGGATTTCTCCCACTGGGTCACCGGCGAGGAAGGCCAGCGTCCACAAGCCCTTGCTGGGGTATTCCACCAGCAGCACCTTGCGAAACGAGCGGGAATCGCTTGAAAGAAAGGTTTCCAGCAGTTGCTTGATGGCCGAATAAATCGAACGCACAAAAGGAATGCGCTCAAGGATGCTTTCCCAGAAACCGACCAGCCGCCGCCCGAAATAATTCGCCGCAATCAAGCCGGTCAACAACAACACCGACACGGCCAAAACAATGCCGAAGCCCGGCACAGGAAACGGCAGCCAGTGCGACGGGCGGTAGTCCGAAGGCAAAAGTAGCAGACTCATGTCCATCAGGTTGACCAGCGTGACCACAATCCAGCCGGTTGCCGCCAACGGCGCCCAGATGAGCAACCCGGCCACCAGATAGCGGCGGATATGCCACCAAAAGCCATGCGACTGTTGCGGGGTTTCGCTGTTCGGCTGCGTATTCATATCGGACACTCAAAATGAAATCTTTAAAATTCCCGCTGAATGATACATTCAGTTGCCCGGTATAACGTCTTTTGTGAGCCAAGACCTGCCCATGACCAAAACCATTCTCATCACCGGCTGCTCCTCCGGCATCGGCGAATGCGCTGCACGCACCCTGCGCGCACGCGGCTGGCGCGTGTTTGCCAGCGCGCGCCAGCTTGGCGATGTCGAGCGCCTTCATGCCGAGGGCTTTGACGCACTGTGGCTGGATCTTGATGACTCTGCTTCCATTCGCGCCGCCGTGGACACCCTGCTCACCCGTACTGGCGGACGGCTGGATGCGCTGTTCAACAACGGCGCCTGGGGGCTGCCGGGCGCAGTAGAAGACCTGAACCGCGATGCCCTGCGCGCCCAGTTTGAAACCAATCTGTTCGGCTGGGTCGAACTGACCAACCTGCTCATTCCGATCATGCGCAAGCAGGGGCACGGACGCATCGTGCAATGCAGCTCGGTGCTCGGCTTTGCCGCCTTTCCCTATCGCGGCGCCTACACCGCGACAAAGTTTGCCCTCGAAGGCTTGACCGACACGCTGCGCATGGAGCTTGGCAGCAGCGACATCCACATCAGTCTGATTGAACCCGGCCCGATTCAAACCCGCTTTCGCACCAATGCTCACCGAGCCTTCCTGCGCTGGATAAACATCGAAGGCAGCCCACACCAGGCGCAGTATCAAAAGCAGCTTGCCCGCCTGCAAAAAGAAGGTGCAGCCGCACCGTTTACACTGCCGCCTGAGGCCGTGGTCAACAAGCTTGTGCACGCACTGGAAAGCCCTCGCCCTCGCCTGCGTTACCGCGTAACCGTACCGACCATCGCCTTCGCCTGGCTAAAACGTCTGTTGCCTGAACGCTGGATGGATACGGTTCTGATAAAAGCTTCGGGCGGCGGGCTGCGTTGAGCAAAGCGCCGCCCGGCATTCACAAAACTCGCAAAAATTTCGCCTATTATCGGTCGCAATAACTCATGCAGAGGACACAACAACAATGAATCGCCTCCTCGCCCCCATCCTTGGACTCCTCCTGCTTGCCGGGCTGGGCTACGCCATTTACAACTCCATGAACAGCCAGCTTGCACTCAAGGCGCAAACCACCGTCACCGGGCTGATCGGCTCGGAGAAGGAAGCCTTTTTTGCCGACCCGCGCGTGCAGCACGCCCTGCTCAAGCAGGGGTTGATCGTCAAGACCGAAAAAGCCGGCTCACGCCAGATCGCCACGGCCTTTGACCTGTCGAAATACGATTTCGCCTTCCCTGCCGGGCAACCCGCCGCAGACAAGATCCTGCAAGCTGTCGGCAAACGCCCAAGCTTTGTGCCGTTTTACACGCCGATGGTGATCGCCTCATGGAAGCCGGTTGCCAAAATTCTCGAAGCCAACGACGTGGTGCGCGAGAAAAACGGCGTGTACTACTGGTTCGATCTGGATCGCTATTTCGAATGGACGCAGCGCGAGGTGCGCTGGAAAGACCTCAAAGACAGCGCCGCCTACCCGGTCAACAAGTCGGTGTTGATGCGCAGTACGGACGTGCGCAAGTCCAACTCGGCGGCCATGTATCTCGCCCTGATGAGCTATGTCGCCAACGGCCAGCGTGTTGTGGCGTCTGAGCAGGAAATGCAGACCGTGCTACCCAAGCTCCTGCCGCTGTTCTTGCGCCAAGGCTACACTGAATACTCCTCCGAAGGGCCGTTTGAAAACTACCTGTCCATGGGTATGGGTAGCTCACCCCTGGTGATGATTTACGAATCGCAATACATTTTTGAGGCGCTCAAAACCCCAAGCGGCATACGCGCCGACATGGCGCTGCTCTACCCCGAGCCGGGTCTGTTCACACGGCATGTGCTCATCGGCCTCAGCGAACATGGCGCACGCCTAGGGCAGGCGCTGGAAAATGACCCCGAACTGCGCCAACTGGCGATTGAACATGGCTTCCGCACCACCGATGCCGCCGCCTTCAAGGCACAAGCAGAAAGCCGCAAGCTTGCCGTGCCCGCTGACCTGGTACAAATCATCGACCCGCCCAGTTATGAAATTCTCGAAGGCATGATCCAGGCCATCGAACAACAGATGAAATAACCCTCACCCCAAGGAACCCCAACCATGAACGAACTCACCGCCCCATCCACCCTTACCCCGCCTGAGCACCTCACTCCTCCCGCCCCGGTTGCACCGATCGAAGCCCCGCAATCGCGCGAGCTGGTTCCCCTGTCCGAAGCGCAACGCCAGGAACTGGATGCGCGCGCGGAAAACTTCGTCAACGCCCTGCTGCATCTCGACACGCAGAGCGATGATTTCCGCAGCAAAGCCGACGCCCTGCGTAGCATGGGCGACGCCGATATCCGCGCCACCGCGAACATGTCCAACCGTATGCTCGAGCGTCCGATGGCCAACCTGGAGAGCGGTTTCTTCAATGAGTCCCATCCCGTGACCCGCTCGCTCGTGGACTTGCGCAAGACCATCGAAGACCTCGATCCGTCCAGCCAGGGCGACCTGCTTGCGCCGGCCAAACTGTTCGGCATCATTCCCTGGGGCGACAAGCTGCGCGACTACTTTTTGCGTTACCAGTCCGCACAAAGCCATCTCAACAAGATTCTGGAAACCCTGTACAAAGGTCAGGACGAGTTGCGCAAGGACAATGCTGCCATCGAACAGGAAAAGGCCAACCTGTGGGCAAGCATGGGCAAGCTGCGCGAATACGCTGAAATCGGCCAGGCCATCGACCAGAAACTGGTCGCCCGCATCAGCGAGCTCCAGGCAACGGATCCGGAAAAAGCGCGCATCGTGCAGGAAGACCTACTGTTCAATGCCCGCCAAAAGGTGCAAGACCTGCTCACCCAGCTTGCCGTGTCCATTCAGGGTTATCTGGCGCTGGACATGATCCGCAAAAACAATTTTGAGCTGATTAAGGGCGTCGATCGCGCCAGCACCACCACCGTATCAGCGCTGCGTACCGCCGTTATGGTCGCCCAGGCGCTCGGCAACCAGAAGCTGGTGCTCGACCAGATCAATGCACTCAACACCACCACCAGCGGCATGATCGAAAGCACCGCGAAAATGCTGCGCCAGCAATCCGCCGACATCCACAAGCAGGCATCCAGCGCCGCCGTGAATATCGACTCGCTCAAACGCGCCTTTGCCGACATCTACGCCACCATGGACGACATGGCGACCTACAAGATCAAAGCGCTGGAAAACATGAAGCAGACCGTCGATGCGCTCAATGGCGAGGTGCATAAGGCGCAGACCTATCTTGACCGCGTGCGCGGCGAGAAAACCCAGGCTGAAGTCGCGCGTTTAAATATGCCGAGTGAGTTGAGTCTGTAAAAAAGTTGACGCATCCCCCCCTCGCAGGAGGGGGAGCTGCCCCCATCGCACACGCTTCACTATCTTGAGTCTTTCACCATGCAAAATACCGCCAAGCCGAAGTTCAATCTTTTCAACTTGATTGCGTTCGTGGTCATCGCGCTGATTGCATGGTCATGGTTTGGCGGTAAGTCCGGCACATCCCAACCGGATGCGCAACATGACAGTCGCGCCCTGCACGTCCTCGCTGGCTCCGAGCTCAAGGATATTGAACCGCTGTTACCGCAGCTGGAAAAAGACACGGGTGTGCGCCTCAAACTGGTCTACACCGGCACGCTGGATGGTGCCGAGCAACTCGCCCAAGGTGCAGCCTACCCGTTGGCCTGGTTTTCCCACGCCAAGTACCTGGAACTTCTCGAAGGCGCGCGCGCGCGCGTGGCAGCACGTGAAAAAATCGCGCTCTCTCCGGTGATTATCGGCGTGAACCAATCCAAGGCTCGCGCCTTGGGCTGGGACAAGACGCCCCCCTCATGGAGCGATCTGGCCATGCAGGCGGCCAAGGGTGAATTCAAATTCGCCATGACCAACCCCACCTCATCCAACACCGGTTTTTCGGCGCTGATCGCCCTGATTGCCGCCCTCTCCAGCGACCCGGAAAACTTCACCCTCACCGCAGCCCAGCAGCAAACGGTGCAAGACTTCTTCAAAGGCCAACGCCTCACGGCGGGCTCCTCCGGCTGGCTGGCCGAAGCCTTTGTGCGCGAACAGGAGCGCCTGGACGGCATCATCAACTACGAATCCGTGGTGTTGCAGCTCAACCGCAGCGGCCAGTTACGCGAACCGCTGACCCTGATTTATCCGCGCGAAGGCGTCGTCACGGCCGATTACCCGCTGCTGCTGCTGGACGCGACCAAGCGCACCGAATATGACAAGGTGGTCGCCTGGCTGAAAAGCCCCGCCATTCAAAAGCGTCTGATGACGGAAACCGACCGCCGCCCCATTTTGCCCAGCATCCCCCTTGAAGCGCGTTTTGGTACGCAAACCCTGATCGAGCTGCCCTTCCCCGGCCAGCGCTCGGTCGTGGATCGCATCCTGACCAGTTATCTGGATGAACAACGTCTGCCCGCACACGCCTATTTCGTCATCGACCTGTCCGGCTCAATGGCGGGCGAACGCATCGACGCGCTCAAGACTGCGCTGCTCAATCTCATGGGCGCCGACAGCTCGCTGACCGGCCAATTCGCGCGCTTCCGCGCACGCGAGGAAGTCAGCTTCCTGCCCTTCCGCCAGTATGTTGAGCCGCAAGTCAACTTCGCCATCGCCAGCGGCGACGCCACCGAAGGCAGTCTGTCAAACGCCCGGGCATTCGCCCAGGGCTTGACACCCTCAGGTGGCACAGCCATCTTTTCCGCACTGGCCGAGGCCTACACTCAGATTGCGCATGAACAAAGCAAGCATCCCGACCGCTATTATTCAGTGGTACTCATGACGGACGGCGCCAATACCAGCGGCATGTCGCTTGACGACTACAGTCACTTTTTCCGCCAGCTCCCCGCTGAAGCTCAGGCCATCAAGACCTTCCCCATTCTTTTTGGCGACTCCGACAGCGCGGCCATGGAGCAGGTTGCCGCGATGAGCGGCGGCAAGGTATTTGATGGCAATAAAAACCTGGCAGCAGCCTTCAAAACCATACGCGGTTATCAATAAGCTCATGGGGCGCGCTTTAATTCAACTCATCCTTGGCGGCCTGGCCGTTTTTGGAGCGCTGCTGTTTTTTTCACGCTCACGCAAACAGGACAAACAGGCGCTGGAAAAAATGGCACGTGAAAAAGCCGAACTGGAACGTGCGCTGCACGAAAAACAACGCGAAACCGAACGCGTACAAACCTCGCCGAATTCTCGCCCGCACCGTTTCTGGGTGTGGCTGTACAGCAACGGCAACCTTTTGGGCAGCGCCTTGGCGCTTATCGGCCTGGGGTTGTATCTCGGCGGACTGATCGGCGAATTCTGGTGGCTGATCGTTCCCGGCCTGTATCTCGCCGGCTTTCTGATCGCGCCGCAACCCCGCCCGCGTCAAGGCGCCATTTCACAGGCGCAAATGGATTTGCACGACGCGCTTGACGAGCTACAGCGCCGCGCCCACCAGGGTCTAACCGCCGAGCGCCTGGAAACCTTCGACCGTCTGATTGCCAGTCTGCGCGACACCCTGCCCCTGCTCGAACAGCAGGTCACGGGAGACCGCGCCGCCTACACCCTGCGCCAGACCATCCTCGACTACCTGCCCGCCACACTGGACAACTACCTGCGCCTGCCCAAGGCCTACCGGCAAATGCACAAACTCGCCGACGGCCGCACCCCGCGTCAGGTCTTTGTTGCCCAGCTCAACACCCTCAACGACGAAGTGCAAAGCAGCCTGGCCGCGCTGGCTGAAAATGACACCCAACAACTGTTGGCCAATGAACGTTTTCTGGCCGACCGCTTCTCCCGCCCCGAGTCGTTCTGAATGTCGGAGTTTTGGCCGCCGCCGTTTCAGGTGCGCCTGTCGCAACGCGCCAAGCGCATTCTGGTCAGTATCCACCCCCAGCGCGGGCTGGAAATCGTCACGCCGAAACGTCTTGGCACACAACAGGCACTGGACATCGTTCAGCAGCACCGCGCCTGGATTGAGGCCAAGCTGCATGCCCGGCAAGCGCATCTCACCAATGCCGAGGCCGCCTGGCCAGAACATCGGCTCCCCGAAAGCATCTACCTGCCCGCGCTGGATGAGCAGTGGCAGCTCACCCACCTTGCCCACACCACGCGCACGCAGCTGCGCATCGACACCACGCAGCACCAACTGACCTTCAGCGGCGAAGCCGAGCAAGTCTGGAGCCTGCTGCAACGCTGGTTTATCACCCATGCCAAGGCGCAGCTGCTCCCCATGCTGCACCAGCTCGCCCACGCGCACAGCGACCCGCTACAAGGCTCCGGGGTGCGCTGGAACCACACCCGCTGGGGCAGTTGCTCACGCGCTGGGCGCATCAACTTAAGCGCCCGAATGCTCTGGCTTGAACCGTGCGAAGTGAACTATGTGCTGCACCATGAGCTGAACCACCTGCATCATTTCAACCACAGCCCGGCCTTTTGGCAGGCGCTGGAAGCACGTCTGCCCGGCGCATTGGCTTTGGATCGCGGCATTCGTCATGCCGAACGACGGGCTAGTTTTCCTGCATGGTTAAAGTTGGTTTGAGGGGGAATGACTTGGGTCAATGGTGGCATGTGTGCCGCAATACGCAGTTCAGCGAGAGCGCAAACAGACTCTAAGATTGAATACATGGGTTAGGGCTAGACTAAACCATCCTTATGTCACGGATGCGAGGGCTACAAATGCATACTTCAAATAAAGGAACAACTCCTCGCGGAATCATCCGGCATTCAGGTCCAATTCTCACGGGTATCCTCGTATTCGGCATTTGCATCGCGCTTCTGCCGCCGCATCAACCCAAGGTCACCGTGCATCAAACTCCAGCACATCCGAAACCTCTGACGCCACCCCCCAGGGACATACAGCGCGAACCAGAGGCTCCAAGCCCTATCAAGCCATCTCCCCAACCCCTCGCAGATTCGACAAACACACATGAAACACTAACGCTCCATAAAACCTCAGCCCTCACTGATGCCGGTCATGTCCGCGCGACCCCCCCACTATCGGAAAAATGCGGGCTTAATCCA